>NZ_JAAKDE010000001.1 GCF_013664685.1 Capillibacterium thermochitinicola | reverse complement strand
ACCATTATATGGACTCAACTAAATGGGGCTTATCTCGAAAGTTAGTGTAAATAAGGTCCATCTCTTTCAATGACACCCAAACAGAAACAACCAAAAACGAAACGATCCACGCCTACACCTTAATGAAAACGTTTGCACTAAAGTACATACCAGTTCCCCTCTTCTTTGTTTTAGCGACCACCCCCAAACTTTTTGGCAGGACCACCCGATTCTCCCCGCGGCACTGGTAAATGACGACATCAAAGAAGCTTCCTGCCGCAGCCCGGCAGAAACAGGAAAATGTAGTGGGCAATCACGTACCGACAACGTTATTCTTCAAATATTCATATAAACTATTCTATTTAATATTAATGCTTCCTGCTGTTTTTCGTGAAAAAAATTCCAATTTCGACTTGGCGAAACATCGTTCGAGCATGCGGGGGTTAAAAGCCTTGAAGTTGTTATTTTTACGATTGTCATAACATTCCGCAGATTTGTTCATCGTGTTGTTACACAAAAAAGGCTTTAAACATTTTTCAAACGCCCAATCTCCTCCGCCGTCAACTCCCGGCAAACACCCAAAGGCAGGTCCGGATCAAGAACCAAAGGCCCCATCGTCCGGCGCTGAAGATAGAGCACCTGTTTGCCGACGGCTTTTAGCATTCTCTTCACTTGATGATACTTTCCTTCAAAAAGCGTCAACTCCAACTCCGTATTTTCGCTATTGACAGATCTGGCTTGCGCCGGCAGAGTCCGGTACCCATCATCCAGGACCACTCCGGTCGCCAATGTTTCCAGTTCGGCCGGCGTCACCGGTTTGTCCACCCGGACCAGGTAGGTCTTGGGAATCCGGGAATTGGGTGCCAAAAGGCGGTGGGCCAAAGCACCGTCATTGGTCAAAAGCAAAAGCCCTTCCGTATCTTTATCCAGCCTGCCGACGGGTGCCAGCCGCCGCGCCCGCCAACGCTCCGGAACCAGGTCCAAAACGGTGGGCGCATACCGGTCCCTCGTCGCGGTAAGGTAACCGGCCGGTTTGTTTAGCATCAGATAAGTAAATTCCCGGTATTGAACGGGCTGCCCATCAACCAGCACCAAATCTTGCTCCGGGTCGATCCCAAGCTCACCACCGGTCACTACTTGCCCGTTGACCATGACCCGGCGGGCGCGCAAGAGGTCCCTTACTTCCCGCCGTGAGCCAAAACCGGTATGAGACAATATTTTATCAAGCCGTTGCCGTTTTCCCATTTCAGTGCTCCTCGTTTCGAACATCACACCGAATTTTCATCTTTTCCCCCCGGCTACTTTATCCGCCAAGCCGGAGGGTAGTAGTTCTTGACCAGATTCCCCACGCGCTTCGCCCAACCGAGCGGAAACCCGCCGGTGGTCACCAGAAGCCAACCGTTGCCGGGCGGGGTCGCTTCCGTCGCCAGCAAAGTATCGCCCTTCAGGTATTTAATCACTTCTGCACCGTTCGGCGCCAGCTCGAGTTGACGCTCCGCTTGCTGCCGTTCGAGCGCCAATGCCAGCGGGTGTGCTGGAATAAATTGGTCGTGACGTACTTCGCCCAAAAACAGGCCGAGCCTGACTACATTCAAACCACTGAGATCCGGCAACTCCGGCGGCAGGAGCAAAAGGTCGTCACCTTTTTGGAAAAAACGGCCCGTGGGCGGCGTAATTCCCACTTCCGCACAGAAATCCCAAAACGGCTTCAGACTGGCGGCCGCCGGTTCCGCATGGACAAACCGGCCCCCTTCACCTCTGGTGCCGGTTGTTGTTTTCACCAAAATGGCGGCAAACTGCCCTTCCCCGCGGGACAGGTGAGGCCAGATCCGGCCGGTTTTTTTAAGCTGCTCATCCCCCGCCCATTCCGCCCGGCCCGGGCTAACCCCTGCCAGGTCGATCCCGACCAGATCAAAATCGGGGTGGCGCGCCAGAAAGTTCTTGACTTGTAACTCATTCTCCTCCGGCGAGAAGGTACAAGTCGAATAGACCAGACGCCCGCCGGGGGCAACCATCTGAGCGGCATAGTTTAACAACTCCGCCTGAATGGGGGTGCAGACCTTCGGGTGATAATCCCGGCGCCAGGCAATCATCAGCCGCGGCTCCCGCCGGAACATCCCTTCCCCGGAACAGGGCGCATCCACCAGGACCCGGTCAAAATAACCGGAAAACACCGCCGCCAGTTCCTGGGGTTGGTTATTGGTGACCACCATATTCGTCAGCCCAAAATTCTCCACATTCTTCAGGAGGGCTTTCGTCCGTTTCGGGTTGATATCATTGAGCACCAGGAAACTCCGGTCGGTGGTGGCGGCCCCAATCTGGGTTGCCTTTCCGCCCGGTGCCGAGCAAAGATCCAAGATCCGTTCACCCGGCCTTGGTGCCAAAGCAACCACCGGCAGCATCGCGCTGGGGTCCTGGAGATAATAGAGGCCCGCGTAATAATAAGGGTGCATGGAAGCTTTGAATCCCTTGGGAAGATAAAAACCTTCCGCGCACCACGGGACCGGAGTTAGTTCATAAGGAAAAATCCGGAGAAACTCCGCAACCGTAATTTTCTTGGTATTCACCCGCAAACTCTGGATCATGACTTTCCGTCTTAGTTCGCGCATAAAAATTTCGTATTCTTCCTGCCCCATTAGGCACTGCATTTTTTGTTTAAACTCTTCAGGTAACTTCATTCGACCACTTCTCCTTTAACCGCCCCGCCCAAATTCCTTTGTAAAGCTTCGAATCCTTCGCCCTATTAGGTTCTCCATAAAAATCCGTCATCCTTCAAACCCCGACAACCACTGGTTATCGTTGTTGGGCAAAAAAAACCGCCATCAAGCGATGGCGGATTGTTTTAAATTTTGGTGGACCTGGAGGGATTCGAACCCTTGACCTCTGCGATGCGAACGCAGCGCTCTCCCAGCTGAGCTACAGGCCCATATGTTTCTTGTTGTGAGTAAAGCAGCTCGGTCCGCGTTTAACCACGGAACAAACATTTCCCACCAAAGTAGTCATCCCATTTTTGACATTTCCGCACTAGTTCTAAGGTCCGGGGGGCCTCCTCTGCACGGCAAGTGTCATCCATTTGGCTATAATGGCTACAATCTCTACAAACTTTCAGGACCTCTTCTCTAGAGAGATGAAAAACCATGTCTCTCACCACCTATCGAGGTCTTGACTATCCATCCTTCACTTAAATTATATCATGATTATACAAGATTTCAACCCCAACTTTATTCCTTCGAAAACCGGTCAGCTCCCCCCGTTTTTCTCCGCACTGGCTAACCTATAGATCGCATAAACATCCTTTTCATTCAGCCGTTTAAAATTGCCAATCGGTCCGTTCCGCGCACACTTGGCAGCCATCTCCGCCAACCGGTCCGTTCCTACCTGCAACTCCTCCAAGGTAACCGGCAATCCCAGGCCGCGGAAGAAGTCCTTAAGTCGCTCAATTCCGGCCAGAGCCGTACTTTCCGGCGCGGCAAAATCCGGCTCAATATCCCAAACCCGTACCGCAAAGCGAGCAAAGATGTTTACATCCTCCTGATAGACGTACCGCATCCAAGCCGGAAAGACCACCGCCAACCCGGCCCCATGGGGTACATCATAGATCCCGCTGATCTCGTGCTCAATCAGGTGTGAAGCCCAGTCCCCGATCCGGCCGGTTCCCAACAATGCATTGTGAGCAATCGTCCCGGCCCACATAATTTGGGCACGCGCCTCATAATCCGTAGGTTTTTGTAAAGCCAGTGGCGCATATTTGATCACTGTCCGTAAGGTAGCTTCACACAACCGGTCGGTCAGGTCTG
The DNA here is from genome assembly GCF_013664685.1 of Capillibacterium thermochitinicola. Lineage (NCBI taxonomy): Bacteria > Bacillati > Bacillota > Capillibacterium > Capillibacterium thermochitinicola. Next base: position 168,355 of record NZ_JAAKDE010000001.1, on the reverse strand, counting down.
TCCCTTTCACTTTCGTAAAATACCTTTCCATGACATGGGCCATAATATCCGCCACGCCGCAAGCCGTTTGGTAAGCCGGAAGGGTGTAAGTCAATTCCGGGTTGAGAATGGCGAATTTAGGCTGCAACGGTTCCGCACTCACATCCCGCTTCAAAGCACCTTCATCATTGGTAATCACACTTGCCGTACTGGTCTCACTGCCAGCCGCCGGAATCGTCAAGACCACCCCGATCGGCAAGGCCGTTTCGATCCGGCTTTTCCCGGTAAAGAAATCCCAAACATCACCGGCAGACGGGACCCCGGCCGCCTTCAACGAAGCCACCACCCGGTCATAGAGGCCGGTCCGTTTGATACTGCCGCCCCCATAATGCAGGAACACCCGGTCGGCATAGGCTTTGGTCTCCATGCCAACCTGGGTTTCCGTGTTCTTTCCGAAAATAATCTTTGTGGTATTCTGAAAAACAAAGTTCTCCATGGGCCACTCCCCTTTATCCTGTTAGCAACGGGATCAATTCTTCTGCTGTCTTGACGATAAAATCCGGCCGGGCGCAGCGCAAACGTTCGGTATCCCCGTCGCCATAAAGCACACCGATGGTGACCAGGCCGTTTTCCCGCCCGGCGACCACGTCGGAGCAGGAATCCCCGACCATCACCCCCCCTGGCCGCCGGATGCTCCTTCCGGATGCTCCTAACCATTTCGCTCTTGGTCAAAGTTGCCCCCGGTCGGTAATCGGGGGTAAGCCACTTCGTAAAGTAATTTGCGATCCCCTGCTGCTTGAGGAGTTTGGTCAGGGGTACCGCCGGCTTCAGCGAGGCGATATAACATTTCGTCTGCTTTTCCCTTAGTTTCCCCAGTAAATCCCGGATCCCGGGGTACAGGTTTGTCCGGGAAAAGTCGTTGAGCACCCGGTAGTGGTGTTTGAGGTGGGCGCAAAAGGCGGCAAAATGTTCCGCACCAACCCCTGGGCAAAGAACCGCAAAAAGCTCCGCTTCGGATAACGCCAAATTGCTGGGTCTCGCCCGAAAGGCAGGGGGAATCCGGCAATTGAAAAAGGAGCAAGCGTATTCCAGCGAACGCCAAACATCCTCTTTCGTATCGGCCAAAGTCCCATCATAATCGAAGATGACAAAATCATAGCGGATTGTCCCCACCACCCAGACTTAGTTGCCTCCTCAAGAAGCCGCTTCGCCACGGTACTTGCCAACGCTCTATGGCCAACCATCACCAAGCATCCTCCAACCAGCCGTTCCCTAAAGAGTCCTTTACCGGTAAGCCCGCAAGGTACGGTACAATAAATCCATAAAACCGGGGAAATCAAGTTCCAAGGCCGCCTCGGCATTCGGGGCCTTTCCGCGGAACGGCATCGTGGGTGTGCGGTATAAATCAGTTTTCGGATCGGCCCCGCGCAAATGCCGGTAATCACAGACCGTCATCCCGCGGGTCAATTCCCCTGTCAATTCCACATCAATATGCGTGGGGGCCGCGGTGATCAAACCGGGGTCAATTACCCACGCCACCGCACACGCGTCGTGCAAATTCGCCCCCGGAAGCTGGGCTGTTTTTTCACAGGCTTCGATGAAATAAGCAACCAGATCGGCCGCAAACTGCCCGGCCCTGGTCCCAAGCTTTCGAAACTCGTTCATCTCTTTTGCCGTGATCAAACACTGCCGGGTCAAATTGACCCCGGTCATCTTGACCCAAGCCCCGGAATTAAAGACCTTTGCCGCGGCCTCCGGGTCGACATAGATATTGAATTCCGCCGCCGGTGTCCAATTCCCGAAGGTGACCGATCCGCCCATAATTACGATTTCCCGGACTCGTTTGGCAATCGCCGGGTTCCGGTGGAGCGCAGCCGCAATATTGGTCAAGGGGCCGGTCGCGATCAGCGTAACATCCTCCTCGGCCATGACCGCCTCAATGATGAAATCAACCGCGTGTTGCGCCCGGGCTTTAATCTTCGGTTCCGGCAAAACCGGACCGTCCATCCCGCTTTCCCCATGAAACTCCGGAGCGGTCACCAACGGTTTCAAAAGTGGCCCGGCATGTCCTTTATAAACCGGAATCTCCGGCCGGCCGATCACTTCCAGCACTTTGAGGGCATTGGTCGTCACATTCTCCAAAATGCCGTTCCCGCCGATCGTGGTAATGCCCAGTAAATCCAGGTGTTGGGCGGCCAACATGATCGCAAAGGCATCATCGTGGCCAGGATCGCAATCCAAAATTACTTTTCGCATCTGATCTTCCCCTTCTTTGTCTTAATATGCCTGTAAAAAGGCGATGAGTTCTTCCACCCGGGGTGAAGAGCGGGCGCTTTCCCTGGTGACCGAAAAGCCGGCCACGGCATTCCCCAGCCCGATGCTTTCCTTTAAGCTCCAACCGCACAACCGGGCCGCGATGAAACCGGCGTTGTAGATGTCGCCTGCCCCGACCACATCGACAACCTGAACCGGATAGGCTTCGGCGTAGACTTCCTCCTGGGCCGCATAAGCCAGGGACCCGCCCGCCCCCATCCGCGCTATCACCGTCCGGTCGGCCCTGACCAGGGAGCGGGCAGTGGCGCGCCAATCGGCTTCCGGGTTCAAGTAATAATACTCTTCCGCGCCCGAGCCCAGTACATAGTGGCAATACTCCAGGATCGTCAGGACCGCTTCTTTATAGGCCGGATCGAGTGCGCCGTGATCAACCCGCAGGTTCAAGTCGAACGAGGTGGTAACACCAGCCTGGTGAGCTACTTTCAGGATCTCGGTGATCGTCTCCCGGGCCGAAGAGGCCGCCACGATTGCCATCCCGGAGGAATGAACCCAATCGGCCTGTTTGATCAGGTCAAAATCAACCCGTGCCGGATCCAGTTTTTGAAAACTCTGCTTCGTCCGGGGCCAACCCCAAAGATACCGCTCACCCCGTTCATCGATGAAAGCAAAGACGCCTACCGTATTGGTCTCCGGATCGACAATCAGGTGGTCAATATTGACGTTTTCTTTGCGCAGATCTTCCACCACATAGCGGCCATACTGGTCATCGCCGACGGTCCCGATGAAAGAAGGGGGAATGCCCAAGCGGGCCAAGGCCACCGCCGTATTGGCCGCCGTCCCGCCGCCGATCAAAAAAGGGGTTTTATACTCCACTTTTGTCCGTTCGTCATTTAAAAACCTGGGGAAATGGACAATAATATCGACCCCGGCATCGCCCACGACCACTACTTTTTTGCCCTTTGCCTTAGCCAGCATTGCGAACCGCCTCAATAAAAGCCCGGACTTTTTCCGGATCTTTAATCCCTTTCCCCGGCCGTGGCGGATCGTAGTTGGTATAACTGAACGAGTCCACCCCGTACGGACGGGCGATCTGGATTGCCGCGCCAACATTATCCGCGTTCAAGCCGCCGGCAATAATACACGGCACCTTTGTACTGTCGACGATCGCTTTGTCGATGGCCCAATCATGGGTTAAACCGGTCGCCCCGATATCCGACGCCCCAGCCGCTTTGGTATCAATCAGAAAGAAATCGGCTACGCTCTCGTACGCCCGGACATAATCCAGCACCTTCTGTTCTTCCAGCGGGACATTGGGCAGCACCGGAAGGGCCTGCATAATCTTGAGCCCGGGAAACCTGGCCTTTAACACCTTAATCTCGTCCGGGGTAATTCCTTCGATATCCCCGGAAAGGTGCAAAACCTCCGGGCAGACCACCTTCAGGTTCTCCGTAATCTCCTCAATATCCTCGGCCACCGTTAACCCGACTTTCACCGCCTCCGGTTGGACGTTTGCAAAGATTTCCTTGGCCTCTTCACAGCTGAGCTGTCCGGGAGTGCGCTTGATCTGCCCATAAGAGACTCCGATGTGGTGCGCGCCCAATTCAATTACCATCTTTGCGTCTTCTACGGTCCGAATCCCATAAATTTGAATAATCATCCTCTATGCTCCCTTCTTCGCCTTAATGGCACCAATCAAATCGTCAACGGCAAAGACCGTCGGCAGATTCGCACTCTGCGCAACCCTGGTCACCGGCGGAGGGGTCACGAAACTCAGCTTCAGCTTCTCCGGTTGCGCCAGCACCTCCGTTTTGTCCCCATCCAACAGGATCTCGCCTTTATAGAGCACGATCACCCGGCTGAAATTCCTGGCCACAAATTTCATATCATGGGAGATGGTAATACACAACTTCCCCTTCGCTTTTAGGCTCTGAATAATCGCCGCCAGGCGGTCCGCCCCGGCCAAGTCCTGGCCCATGGTTGGCTCGTCAAAGATAATCACTTCCGGATCCATCGCAATGATGGAGGCGATGGTGCAAAACTTCTTCTCGGTAATGGATAGATCAAAGGGATGTTTGTCCAAGTGTTGCTCAAGGTTGCAAAGTTCCGCCGCGTACTTCACGTTTTTTTCAATCTCCGCCGGCGGCATCCCCACTTGTTTCGGGCCAAACTCCAGCTCTTTCCGGACCGTTTCCAGGAATAATTGGTCATCGGGGTTCTGGAAGACATACCCGATTTGTTTGGCCCACTTGGCGGTGGATTTCGTATTGATGCTCACCCCGTTTATGAGCACATCCCCCTTCGTCGGCCTTAAGATCCCGTTCAGGTGTTTGACAAGAGTGGTCTTGCCCGAACCATTCTGCCCGACGATGGCAACCGGCTCTGTTCCTTCCAATGTCGTGGTGATCCCCCGTAAGGCAACGTCACCGGTGGGATAGATATGCACCAGATCAATAATCTCTATCTTCAAAGCATCGCCTCCTTAACCGCAGCTACAGCCTGTTCTTCTCGAATGATCGTCGCCCCGTGATAAAGGTCTTCCTTGGCCAAGGCCATCCCGATTTGTGTAAACTCCGGTACTCCTACTTTATGGGTTAAGATCCGGACATCGCTGAAAAGCCGTTCCGGCGTGTCCAGCACCACCTGTTCGCCTTGGTCGAGGACCAAAATCCGGTCGGCCGTCCGGGCCACCCGCTCCAGATCGTGATCGACCAGGATGACCGTTAACCCCTTCTGGTTTAGTTCTTTAATAATGTCAAAGATCTCCTCGCTCCCGAGCGGATCCAACTGAGAAGTACATTCATCCAAAACAATGATCTGCGGTTCCATAATGATCGAAGAGCCCAGGGCTACCCTTTGGACCTGGCCACCGGAGAGTTCCAAAGGATTTTTATGGAGAATATGGTCGATCCGCATCAGTTTAGCCACCCGCTCGATTCTAACCTTCATCTCAGCCCTGGGGATGCCAAGATTACCTAACCCGTAAGCCAGTTCCTCTTCGACCGTACTTGCCGTATAGGAAAGCTGGTTGAAGGGATTTTGAAAGACCAGGCCAATACGGGTAACCAGCTCACCCATAGACATCTCCGCCACTTTCCTGTCAAATATATGCACAGCGCCATCGAGGTGACCGGTGAAATAATGCGGGATCAGGCCGACCAGGGCATTGCATAACGTGGATTTCCCCGCGCCGTTGGCCCCGATAATGCAGAAAAATTCCCCGTTTTTCACTTCAAAATTGAGTTTGTTCAACGTCGGGCGGTCGGCATTGCCATATCGGAAACATAAGTTTTCTACTCGAATGACGGGCTCGATCTTAATCACCCCTCCAGCCTAAAATATCTTCAGTTTTAACATGATGGTTATAATGATCACCAACCCCAAGAACACCTGGAGCCCGCGTTTGATTCGCCGGTCAAGGGGGGGGTTCCACCGCTTCGATAAAGCTGGTTTGCTCCACATTTTTGACGCTGAACCCTCTTGCTTCAATGGTCATTCCCCGTTCCTGCACATCAACTAAGGAGCTCATAATCACCGGACCGATCAGCGGAATAAACGCCTTGAACCGTGTCAGCAAACTGCCGGTCGTCTCCAAACCGCGCGCGTTCTGCGCCTCTTGGATGATGGCGATCCGCCTTTGCATCTGCGGGATCACATTGAGGGTGGCGAGCACCAAATAACCGGTGCTTCCTTTTAAACCGATCCGTTTAAACGCCGCCACCATTCGTCCCGTATCCGTCGTCTTGGTCGTGAGATAAAAAGAGCCCAAAAACACCAGCAACACACTGACAATCTTTAACATATGGATAATGCCTTCCAGGCCAAGCTGGGCAAAGCCGAAATCCGCAATGATCGTTTTATTCTTCGGGCTGAAGAACCCCTGGATAAAGAAGAGCATGACCATGATTGGAACGGCAAAACCAATAATGAACTTGGCAAATTTCTTAAACACCTTCGCCAGATAGGCAACAACAAAGAGAAAAAGGAGCAAAAGATAGCCCAAGATAAAACTGGGAAAGATCGCCGCGCTGAGACCCAGACAAAATACCCCGGTAAACTTGACAATTGGGTCCAAACGGTCAATTGGTGAATCAATCGCTTCATAACTGGAACCCGTCTTCCTCGCCATTTAATCACCTCACGCTATCTCGTTTCTGACGGGGCGGAGAGAAAAAAAGGGGATTGTTCTCTTTGTTGACGCTTCGTTGGTGCAGACAATCCCCATTTTCCCTCCACTTACTGATTACCGATCAAGTGCTGCTTGCTGATACTGGCTGATGAAACTCCGCGGGATCTTCTTCAGAATCACATAAGCGATGGCAAAAGCAATCGCCCGGTCAAGCAGGTTTTCAATGATCGCCGAGGTAACGACACCTTTCCAGATACTGCCCAGGGTGGCGATTAAACTTGCCGTCATAATCGAAGCACCGGTCGCACCGGTGGCCCCGCCGAAGACAAAGACTGTAACAGATGAAGCCGTCACCACGGAAACGGCGGTAGCCGCGATACAGGTCAGGACTACGCCCCAGACGCTTTTGAACAGTCCGGCCCGGATCATATAGCCCGTAACGAGTGCAACCGACACACTGACCAGAGCGTAGGGTAGATAAACCGGGTTTGACACCAAGGCCAGGAAGACGTTGGTGAGTACGCCGACGATCGTGGCCACCCACGGTCCCGCCAAGGCAGCCGACACCACTGTCCCGATCATGTCAAGGAAAACAGGCAGTTTCAACCCGGAGGCAATCGCCCCGCCAACCAGGTTGATCCCGGCGCAGATCGGGATTAACACTAAAGCCCGCGTCGAAAATTCCGCTTTAATACCGCCAATGAAACCCAATTTTTCCTTTTCCATTTTTATCCTCCTTTTTCATTTATAAGCTTAGGGTTGTCCACATCAGCGTACTCTCCATCATCACCTCCCTGCCGGATAAATGTGCTGACTGTTTTCATGTGCTTAAGACACAAGCCAGTTCTTTACCTCTTCCAGGCTCGGCAACGCATCTTGGGCGCCGTGGCGCGTCACCGTAATCGCCGCTGCTTTGGTGGCAAAACGGATTGCCTCATCAATCCGGTCGCCGCTTGCCAACCGATAAGTAAAGGCCCCGATGAAAGAGTCGCCCGCGGCGGTGGTATCAACTGCCTTTACTTTTACCGCCGGGAAGTGTTCTTGGCGGACCGGGTCAACCAAGAAACTACCATTTTCGCCCAAGGTCACAATGGCATGACCGCACCCTTTCGCCAGCAAAGACGAAGCAAGCTTCCCGATGTTCTCCATCGTCACGCTTTCACCGACCATCATCGCCAGTTCGGTTTCGTTCGGGAGAATGTAATCAACATGGGCGAGGATCCGGTCATCAAAATCCGCACTCACCGGGGCTGGATTTAAGACCACTTTTACCTTGGCCTCATGACAGATCCCAATTACGTAACGGACGATTTCAAAGGGAATCTCCAGTTGGAGCAGGCAATAGTCGGCATCCGTAATCAGCGGCCGGTTACGGTCAATATCCTCTTTTGTGATCCGGTAATTGGTGCCCGGATAGACAATAATGTTGTTCTCCCCGCTGTGCGCCACGCAAACAAAGGCCATCCCGGTATGGGCGTTATCTTTGATGGCGATCCCGGTCGTGTCGACGCCGGCCTTTTTTAAGCCGTTAATCAACTGGTGCCCATTTTCGTCGTTACCGACCGCCCCAATGAAACTAACCTGGCCGCCCAACCGGGCGATCGCGACGGCTTGGTTCGCCCCCTTTCCCCCGTGGTGCAGTGACAAATGGGAAGCAATAATGGTTTCGCCTTTGGCCGGCAAATGGGGTACATGAATACTGGTATCAAAGTTCAAACTACCTACGACAACTATTTTACTGATCTTAATCACCTCACTAATACTGCTGAGGGCTGGATTCGCGGACAATAAGTTTGGGCTCCAGCAATTTGCACTCTGAAAGCTCCTTTTTGCTATAGATTTGGCGTAAGATTAAGCGGGTGGCTTCGTAACCCATCTGGTACGCCGGTTGCTCAACCGTCGTCAAAGTCGGTTTTGATAAAGATGAGAAGAGAATATTGTCGTAACCGACGACCTCGACATCCTCCGGGATCTTGATTTTGTTCTCCGACAAGACCACCATGGCCCCGAGCGCCATCAGATCGTTCGCCCCAAAGACGGCGTCAAAACACAATTTCTCCTTGAGCGCCTGTTCCATTACCCTTTTCCCGCTGTCAAAAGTGTAATCGCCGTTTAAAACCAACTCTTCGTCCAGGCCAAACTCCCCGAGCGCCTTTTTATACCCCTTATACCGGTCTTGGCTGGCCTGTAAGTCCTGCGGCCCGGAGATAAACAGAATGCGGCGGCGTCCGTTGGCGAGCAGATGGCGCGTGGCCAGATAGGCCCCAGTAATGTTATCCGTCATCACCGTCGGCAACCCGGTCCCTTCCAAAGCCCGGTCGATCACCACCTTGGGGCTTTCGATGCGCAGGAATGTCCGGATGTTCTTCTTGAAATTGCTGGCCGGAATAAAGATGATGCCATCCACGCATTTTTCGACAAACAACTCCAAGTAGCGTGCTTCCTCTTCCAGCTTGCCATCGGTGTTCCCCAGAATCAGGGAATAGCCGTACCGCAAGGCGGCAGCTTCCACCCCACGCACGACCAACGGGAAGAAGGGGTTGACTATATCGGGGATAATTAACCCTAAAACCTTTGATTTTTTACTCTTCAGCGCACGCGCCATCCCATTTGGCCGATAATCCAATTCCTCTATGGCCGCAAGAACTTTGGCTCTTAACCGTTCCGACACTCCCGCCTTATTGTTGATCACCAAAGAAGCAGTGGAAATCGAGACTCCCGCTTTTTTGGCCACATCTTTGATGGTTACCATGAACATTCACTTCCTGCGTTCCGGCAAATATTCTGTTCGAAACGTTTATCGAAACGTTTCGAATTTCCTTGAAAAAAATATTCGCCATCCGGAAACGAGATCCTTCTTTTTTGACGATTTTTTTTACTTTTTGATCCTAATTATATTAAAATAACATTTACTTACAGGTGTCCGTTATGGCTCGTCAACCTTTCCGAAAGATCAAAATGTTTTGGTGGGTGATGTTCGGCACATAGCAACGCTTAATGGCATAAGGCCGGAGCGGCCGCTGGGTGGCTTGGTTCCACCAAATCCGCATCCCTTTCCATTTGAAACCCGCCTGCTGCATGACTTCGGCCACCTTTGTGCTTAAAGGGTAATACTCGCCGTTGTGGTAACGATCGCCGATCAAAATGACCAGATAGCGGCGGGGCATAAGGACCCGGTAGGCTTCCCGGCCAAAAGCGGCCATCTTCTCCAGGTAGGTAGCAAAGCTGGCGGCATTCCCAAAATCCTTCGCTTCCCCCGGGTTGTACATGGCAAAATTGGTTTCCCGGGTAAATGTCACCCGGTGGCTACAACCATAGGGCGGATCGGTCACGATCGCCGCCACCTGCTCCGCCGGGAACTTCTTTAATTCTTCAAGGCAATCGCCGTTCAACAGCAAACTCTCAATCGCCCGTCCTGTTTTCCCCCGGACCAAACCTTCCGGGCCGACGCTGAAAGTCGCCTTTATTTCCTGATAAATCCGGACCCACTCCGCGTTCAGCTCAATGCCGATCGCCTTTCGCCTCACCAAGTCCGCCCCAAGCAAGGTACTGCCAACACCGGCAAAGGGATCGAGGACCAGCTCCCCTTCTTTGGTAAAGAAGGAGATGATCTCGGCCATCAATTCCGGAGGCTTAATGGCCCCGTGTTTTTTCCGCAGCGGGTGGGTAGGGTCCGGTGGGAAATTGGTCGGGTAGATGGAATTCGTCCAGTAAAGCCATTCCGCACCAGTCAAGTCGTTTAAGGGGTTTTCCACAGGCAAACCTCCACAGGCAAATCCTCTCAAGGTAGTTTACGTTTGGAAGGTTGATTTTATGTGTTAACCCCTTTTCGCCCTTGTCGCCCGCCGCTCGTTTCTCGCGGCTTGTTTGTATGATCAACCTACTGGCCGGGCCAATTTTCACCAGTTAAACATCAGATTAAAGCTGACACTCTCGTCCAGCAGGTTGTAGCCCAGATCCGCCCGGAAGCAGTGGAGGTCTTTAACCAATTTAACCTGGTTATTCACCCAAAGGGGCTCGATCCCCGCTTGCCACCGGGTTTCACCGGCAACCTGGACCCGCCATGTACGCGCGAGGTTAATCCCCCCCGACCAGGTTGTCCGCAGGTGCCAGCCATTCAGACTATTACTCTTCAGGTCGCCCTCGCCGTAAAAGAGGCCAGCGCCCAAGGTAAAGCCCGGCAGCCAACGTCCGGTCAAGCGCAAACCGTAGTCGGCTCGCCGCTGTTCACCCTGTTTCTTCTCATTAAAACTGGAAGTATAGCTGAATTCCAGGTTGCTTTTTTTCGATAACGGTCCCATCACCGAAAAGCTATGCTCCCCTGAGGGCAGGTCGGCCCAATTGTGCTGGACCGCCGTCCGGAATTGCAGCGGAGCCCATTTATAGGTCAGGCTGGCGTTCCCCCGGAGGTAATCCTCCCAAGTCAGTGTCGAATTAAAGACCAAACCGGGCAGCAAATCCCAACGGATTCCGCCTTGGACATTCCACCACCGGTTGGTGCCAACTCCACCGCTATAATTCAGATCAACCTGTTCGTTCACCTGATGGGTTAACCGGCCGAGCACATAAAAGCCACGGGTGCTGTTGACCCCGATCTCCAACTGGGGCCAGTTTTCAAACTGGTCGGGGCGGAAAGCCAAGGGCGGCAAGGGGAGGACTGGAAAATTTTTCAGGTATAACCAGCCTCCGCTTACCTGTACCCGATCTTCAACCAGCCGGACACGCCCCGCTTTAATCTTTACGCACGGCGAGGTAAGCTCACAGCGGGTAAAGGAAGCGCCTTGCACGCGGATCTCTTCCCCCCGCAGCTCCCCTGTTTGCCCGGTGTAAAAGGCTGAACCCATCGCCCCGCGAAAGGCGGTCAACGTTCCCTCCTCCGTCCGGAAAGAATAGACGAGGGATTCTCCTTCCCAGTTGCCGGTGGCCGTCTTCAGCTTGACCCCCTGCTCCGCCGTGATTACTTCTGTCTCCTGGTTATAAAGGACGGTCTCCGCTTGCAACTGGAAATCGCCACTGGTCAAGATCACACCCCCGCTGGCACGGTAAACCCCGGAATCCGGATCAAATTCGACCAGCCGGGCTTCGATCTCCACTTCGCGGGGGCTCGTCGCCAATGCCGGCGTCCCAACCCCGGCCAACAGGATAAAACACAACACAATACCAACTATTTTAACCTTGGTCAACTGCATGAAGTTCATTACCCTTCCTTTTCCCGCTTGTTCACACCCCGTGCCTTACGGCCCATGTCCCACAGTATAACTTAACCGCGGACTAAAGCCCGTTCAACTCTGTTTTCGCTTCCCCGTAGCCAAATCCTTTTCCCGGTGAACAGAACATTATGCCAGCCCATGTTTTTTAATCCAGTTTCGAGGCCTTTTGAAAAACTGGGTAGCCCTGGGGCGTATAGCTCACACCCGTCAATTTACTGGAAACCAGGTAAGGTTTAACGTTGAAATAGAGCGGAATAACCGGAAGGTCGGAGATCAACCGTTCTTCCAGGCGGTGATAGATTTTATAACGGCTGATACTGTCCATGGTCTGCCGGGCGACGGACAGCCAATAGTCGTATTCGGAGTTTTGGTAACCGGAGAAATTCTCCGTCGCGGCAGAGTGGAAAAGTTGGAAGAAAGTCATCGGGTCCGGGTAATCACCGGTCCACCCTTGGCGCGCCGTATAAAAACGGCCGCCCGCCGCCAACGCCAAAAATTCATCGTAGCGAACGGCTTTTACCTTCGCCTTCAAACCCAAATTGAGCTCCCACATCTCGGCGATGGTCTTCGCCATCTCCAGGGGAATCAGGCTGTCCACCGCCAGGATCTCCATTTCCGGGTAACCGTCCTCATTGGGGTAGCCCGCTTCATACAGCAGTTCCAAACACTTTTTACCGTCGGCGGGACCAATCAGGTCGCCCCCGGTTTGCCGGAAATCGCTCCCGCTTTTACTGTCCGCCATCCCGGGGGGGATCAACCCTGTGGCCGGCACGCCCGCATAACCAAGGATCTTGGCCACGAGGAGGTCGCGGTTGATCGCCACGGAAAGGGCTCTGCGAAAAAGCGGGTTGTTTAAAGGGGGCCGCCGGGTATTCAAATAGAGAAAGCCGGTTCCCATCGTTGGCACCTGAACCAGACGGTCAACGTGTTCAGCGAACATGGAAAAGGGTGGATCCTCCAATAGATCAAACATGCCGGCGCCAAACAGCGTAACCCCGGTTTTGGGCGGTAAAAATGTCACTTTGATCTCGCTAATGTTTCCTCTTTCGCCCCGGTAATGTTCGTTCGCCACCAGCACGGCATGGTTTCCCGCTTCCAAGGACCCGATCCGGAAGGGACCGTTAGTACAGAAACCGGGGGCGAAATTTATGTCCTTTTCCTTAAGGTATTTTTGATGGACGGGCAGGAAGGCCGGGAACGTTAAAAGACTCAAGAAGTAACTGCAGGGCTCTTCCAGCACGATTTGGAGAACACGTTGATCAAGGGCTTTGATCCCGACCTCATCAGGGTTCTTGATTTTGCCTTCCCGGAATGCCTTGGCGTTTTTGATCACATCAAGTAACTCTTGGGCGGAGGTGGCGACATCCGAAGCGATGATCCGTTTCCAGGACAATTCAAAATCGGCCGCCGTCAGCTTGTCCCCATTGGACCAGTAGGCTTCCTTCAAGTGAAAGGTATAGGTGCGTGCATCAGCCGAGATATACCACTTCGCGGCCACCCCGGGTGTGATAACACCGTTGTCCCAAACAACCAAACCTTCATGCAGATTAGCCAGGAGAATCTTTTCCGCATCCACCATGGCAAACAAAGGATCATAAGATAAAGGGTTCGCCGCCAGGTTAATGGCGATGCTTTTTCCTGCGGATACCGTCGTCAGGTTTCCGGGGATAAAAACAGTCCCGATCAGAAGAAGGACCAGAGTCAACGCTAACTTCCTGTTTCTACTCTTCATGGCGCCACGTTCTCTCCACTAGGCTTTTCCTTTATTCTATCAAAATTACCCCGGGAATTGAATAGAAAAAAAACGGGTGTTAAACCCGTTTTTTTCGCTTCGTGCGCCCTTTAGCTTAAGCCTAATTGTTGGAGTATTTCCTTGAGTTGTTCCAACTCATTGGGTTCCGGTCCCACCAGCGGCAGCCTGGTCGTTCCCACCGGGATCCCCAGCATATTAAGGGCGGCTTTCACCATGATGGGGTTGGTCGTAAGGAATAACACTCGAAAGAGCGGTAGTAATTCCTGATGAAGTTTGGTTGCTTCGGTGACATCTCCGGCCTGATGAGCCTCGATCATGTTTTTTATTCTTCGCCCGACCAGATGGGAAGCAACGCTGACTACACCGGCACCACCGACGGAAAGAATCGGTAACGTCATATTATCATCGCCACTGTAGACCAGAAAATCTTTGGGCAAAACACGCACCATCTCGGCCGCTTGCTCCAGATTGCCGGTGGATTCTTTTAAGGCCACAATATTATCGATCTCCGCCAGGCGGCGCATGGTCGCGGGTGTAATATTGATTCCCGTCCGGCCCGGGATATTATAAATCATCACCGGTAAAGTTGTTGCTTCCGCCACCTTCTTGAAATGCTGGTACAGCCCCTCCTGTGGCGGTTTATTATAATAGGGGGCGACCAGTAATATCCCGTCAACACCGGTCCGCTCGGCTTCTTTCGTAAACTCCACCGTTGCTTTGGTGTTATTCGAACCCGTCCCCGCAATAACCGTCGCTTTACCACCCACCGCTTCCACAACCGTGGAAAAAAGCGTCAATTTTTCTTCGGTCGTCAGGGTCGGTGACTCTCCCGTTGTTCCGGCGATCACCAAGCCATCCGAACCATTCTCGACAAGCTTTATGGCAAGGTTTTTGGCGGTTTGGTAATCCACCTCACCATCTTCGTTAAAGGGGGTGACCATTGCCGTTAACAGTTTCCCAAATTCCACCATTTGATTAACCTCCCTTTCTTCAGGGAATTTGTTTTCCAAGAATGTTTGGTTCCTCCGATCCCTCCTTTAAATCATCTAAACCAAACTCCTCATGCAAGGCGCGGAGCGCCTTGATCATATCTTCTTTCTTAACCAGACAGGCAATATTGGTATGGGAATCGGCCGTTTGGAACAGGGGGACCCGTGCCTTATATAAACCTTCAACCACCCGGGCCATCACCCCGGGTACCCCCCGGATCCCCGCGCCCACAATGGCCACTTTGGCAAAGCCCTTCGCCGCCTTAAACGGTAAACCGGTCTTCTCCAAAACGGAAAAAGTCCGGTCATACAGGCTTTCTGACACCGTAAAGACAATCTGCTCCGGGGTGACCTGAATCATATCAATACTAATCCCGGCCTCCGCCAAACTGGTAAAGACCTCCAATGCTTTGCCACTGGCATTAACATCTTCCGGGCAAGCCAGGTCAAACTGGGCCAAATCCGGGATATGAGCCAGGCCGGTTACCATGCGGTCGGATTTAAGCTCCAAGCCGGGCCGGGTCGGATAGACATCAGTGATCAAGGTCCCTTCCTGGTCGGAATAGATCGACCTGATCTTGAGGGGAATGCGCCCGCGCATCGCGATCTCCACCGCCCGGGGATGGATCACTTTCGCCCCCAAATGGGCCATTTCACAGACTTCCTCATAGGTCATCACTTTCAGCAACTTGGCTTCCGGCACCAGATTGGGGTCGGTCGTCATCACCCCGTTCACATCGGTGTAAATCTCGACGACTTCGGCGGCCAAGGCCACCCCTAAAGCAGCGGCGGTCGTGTCACTCCCGCCGCGTCCAAGGGTGGTCACTTCGCCCTCTTGGGTCAATCCTTGAAAACCGGCCACCACTGCGACTTGTTTCTGCTGCAAACAATTGATGATCTTTTCCGGATTAACCTCAATAATGTGAGCATCCCCAAAATTACTGTCGGTAATAATACCTGCCATTCCCCCGGCAAAAGCCCGTGCTTCCACGCCGTGTAACCTTAAGGTCTGCACCATGATGACCGTGGAAATGAGTTCGCCGCAGGAGAGCAACAAATCCTGTTCTCTGGGGTTAATCTCGGGGTAAATCTCGCGGGCCAACGCCAGCAACGTGTCGGTGGCATAGGGTGCGCCGTACCTCCCCATCGCGGA
Source organism: Capillibacterium thermochitinicola (assembly GCF_013664685.1). NCBI lineage: Bacteria > Bacillati > Bacillota > Capillibacterium > Capillibacterium thermochitinicola. Next base: position 152,871 of record NZ_JAAKDE010000001.1, on the reverse strand, counting down.
GACCACGACCACTGGGTGATAACCGCAATCAAGTGCCTCTTTGATCCGGGCGACCGCCTTCCCCCGGAGTTCCGCCGTTGCCAGGGAAGTACCACCAAATTTTTGCACCAGGATGCGTATGGGTGCTCACTCCTTTGTCACTTATTTAAGTTTTACCAGTTTTCACTAGAGATTTCAACCTAATTTTTCATTTCGTCACCTTTATTGGAGCAACGGCTGAATCTGTTTCCCTTCCAGGGCGTGCACAACCGTTGGCAACAAAAGTTCCATCTTGGCCACTAACGAATTGGGTTTACGCTCCGGATCATCTTGCCCAAAGGGGACAAAGTAAATGAACTTCCGGTTCAACAGCATGCCCAGGTTCGCTAAATTCGCGCCCAAACCGTCATTGGTGGAAACCGCCAGCACCACCGGGCGTTCATTCCGCAACTGGGCTTTGCAAGCCAGGGTTACCGGGGTGTTGGAAACCCCATGCGCCAAATTACTGAGGGTCGTTCCGGTACACGGGGCCACCACCATAATATCAAGGAGTCTCTTTGGTCCAATCGGTTCAACCTCAACCAAACTCTGCCACGGCTCACGTCCGGTGATTTCAACCAACGTTTTATGGAGATCCTCCCCTTTCCCAAACCGGGTGTCGGTCTGGAGGACATACGGGGAGGCAATGGGGAACAGTTCCGCTCCCGTCGTGCGTAATTGCTTGAGCACGGGAATGACGTCCGGAATCGTGCAGTAGGAACCGGTAAGCCCAAAGCCAATACGCACACCCGCTAATTGCATTTTCACCCCTCCAAGCTAATCTTTCTCACTTTTCCTCATGCAGTCGGCTCAGTTCCTGTTTGATCAAGCCTGGAAGGTTAGTGGCGAGGATTTGGCCGGCGGTCCGCGGTGCGACCTTCCCGGGAAGCCCCAAGGCCAGAATGGCTGTGATTTGATAGCGCTTGGCCGCTTCAAAATCAACACCGCCCGGTGCGGAAGCCAGGTCAATGATGAGGTTTTCCGGTGACATCAGAGCCAGCAGAGGAGCGGTGAGCACCAAAGCCGGAATCGTATTGAAAACCACATCGGCTTGGGTAACCGCCCGGTCCAAGTGGTCAAGAGGCACCGGCTTATAACCCAAATCAGCCGCCGCGGCCAATTGCTGCGGATTACGGGCGGCGACCGTCACCTTGGCCCCCAAAGCCTGCAACCGCGAGGCTAAAGCCCGTGCCACCCGGCCAAACCCCAAAATCAGGCAGGCCGCGCCGTTCACCGTATACGGCGTTTTTTCCATCATCAATTGGATTGCACCTTCGGCGGTGGGAATGGCGTTGGGAATGGCGATCGCATCATGATCGGCATATTCGCAGACCCGGACCCCTCTTTCGGCAGCCATCTGTTTCAAATGGGACGGGAACATTCCGGTGACCAGTAAGGCGTTGCTTTCAATCAAGGTGAAAAACTCCGGATCAATTTTGATTTCAACCGTTGGATCAGAGGTCTTGACCAATCCTCGAGCATCAGCTCCACTAATCGGGAGGATGACAACCTGCGCGCCGTATAGTGCTTCTTTCAGATCCGCTGCCGGTAACAAGCGTGGCAAGACGGGCAGACCGGTTAACCCCAGCGTTTTCACCCAGGGTGCCATGGCCAGCATGGCTTCGGCCACGAGGACTTGCCGGCCGTCGCCACCTAAAACCGCTACGCCGCTTTCCAGAGTAAATTTTGCCAATAAAAGATCCTCCCTTTCCCTATATTACCAGGCAGAACAGTCTATGCTTCTTTACCGAAGCGATAAACTGACGAAACAGACGCCGGTCAATAGTAATATATTCTTTGCGGAAAGGAGAGGTGTCAAAATGTCCGATAATGATAGTCCTAATCAATCAGGGTATCCAGTCCGTAGATTAACCCCTGGACCGACGGGGCTTTTCGTACCGCCAGGATCACGCCGGGCATGAAGGAGGTGCGGTCCAGCGAGTCATGGCGAATCGTCAACGTTTGTCCCTGGCCGCCAAAGATTACTTCCTGGTGGGCGATGAGCCCGGGCAGGCGCACACTATGGATCTTCGTGCCCAGATAGTCTCCGCCCCGGACACTGTTGATCTTCTCCAAAGGTGCTGGTTTGCTTGCGGGCTCGCTCGTCCGCCCGGCGGCGATCAGCTCCGCCGTCTTCAGCGCCGTCCCCGAGGGGGCATCGATCTTCCGGTCGTGGTGCAGTTCGATGATCTCAACATCCGGAAAATATTTGGCGGCTTGCTGGGCAAAACGCATCATCAAAACGGCACCCAGGGCAAAGTTTGGCGCCACGATCACTCCCTTTCCCGTCCGCACCGCCAAATCTTCAATCTCTTCCAGATTTTCCGCGGTCAGACCGGTGGTCCCCACCACCGCGGAAACCCCCGCGGCCAGCGCCGCTTTGATATTATCCATCACCGTTAAAGGCGTAGTAAAATCAACCATCACGGCCGCCGCCGATGATCTTAACGCCGCCGCCAGGTCGGTCTCGACGGCGATGCCAAGTTCGCCAAGGCCACAGACTTGACCAATGTCTTCGCCCGCTCCCACCTGATCAACCGCCCCAACCAACTGTAAATCGTCCTGGGCAACAACAGCTTTGACCACTTCCCGGCCCATACGTCCACAGGCACCGGCGACCAAAACTCCTATTTTGTCCATCTTGACGCCACCTCCGCACTCGTTACTGCCGTCGTTACTATTATCCCCTTGGCGGCTTTACCGGTTCGCCGCATAAGAGTCAAAAAACGGGCTTTTTCTTTCCCGGGACAGACTCCTCCGCATACAGGATCAGATCGTCACTAATTTTTTTCACCGCCGTCCAAGGGATCTCCTGCCCCGCACGGGAAATATATCCACGGGCCGGGAGGAACAGGCTGACCACCTGTCCTGCTTTTGGGTCAATCACCAGATCAAGCTTGGGAAAGGGCCCCTTCTTACTCCCGTCGGCGATATTGACCAGTTCTTTACGGGCCAATTCGGACCAGCGCATCACCCATCCCCCCCAATATAGATATTGGCGGGGAGGGGAGAAGATTCTTCAGGCAAGTTTTATTTATTCTCCTGTTCTTCACCGGAAAAATACTTCAATAGCTTCTTTAAGGCTTTTTTTTTCGATACGGGAGACATAGGAACGGGAGATCCCCAAAACTTTGGCGATCTCCCGCTGGGTTTTACTTAACCCGTCCCGCAGCCCGTAACGCAATTCGATCACTTTCTGCTCCCGTTTGCTTAAAACCCCCAGTTTCTTGCGGAGCGTTTCTTCCTCCATTTTGCTCTCGACAAGCTCCGGGACTAAATCACTACCCGTATCCAAAATGTCCAGCAAGGTAAGCTCGTTTCCTTCTTTATCGGCCCCAATTGGATCCTGCAGAAAAATATTGTTCTTCATTTTTTTGGTCGAACGCAAGTGCATCAGAATCTCATTTTCAATACACCGGGCCGCATAGGTCGCCAGGCGTGTATTGTACTTTCTTTTATAAGTATTAATCCCCTTAATCAGGCCGATGGTACCGATGGAGATCAGATCGTCGTTATCTTCACCGGTGTTGTCAAACTTCTTAACGATGTGGGCGACCAAACGGAGATTCCGTTCGATCAAAGTATTTTTGGCTTCCACATCACCCGCTTCCATCCGCATGATCAGATCCTGTTCCTCCCCTTCCGATAACGGCATGGGAAAGACATTGTTATTGGTAATATACGATAAAAGCCAGGCAAATTGCTGGTAAACCAGGTTGAGTATCATCCCGATCCAAGGAAGGATCATCGGACTACCCCCTCGTTTAAATAAACTACGGTGTGTTTATAAATATGTAGGGGGCTTTTGTCCTGTGCCAGTCCGGACCGGCGTAAATTTTGGTTGTGCTTTTACCGGGATGATGGTAAACAACTGGCCATCAACGCGGCAAACAACGCCGCCGCCCGCTCCGCCCCGCCGGGATCATCCTCCAGCAGGACGACCCCCACCAGGCGCGGGGCATGGGCCGGCGCGTAACCCGCAAACCAGCTGTGCAAGATCGGCTGCCCGCCGCGGTTTCCGTCTAAGACCGTTCCCTCGACACCCGCCGCCTCCTGCGGAATTTGGGCCTTTCGTCCTGTCCCGTAGAGCACCGTCGCTTCCAACATCTTCCGCAGCGCAGCCACGGTCGCCGCCGTCAGGACCGGACGGCCGGTTCCCGCCTCCGCCGGGAGCGGGGACCAGGTTCCATCCTTTTCCTGTAACCCTTCGACAACCGTCGGCGGATAATAAGTACCGTCGCCGGCAATCGCCTGCAAGACCGCGGCAATCTGCACCGGGGTGACGGTAATCTTTTCCCCGCCGCTCACCACAGCCGTACCGGTCTCCCGGGGTAAGAACCCGGTCTCTTCCCCCGGAAGCCGAAGCGTCGCCACTCCTAAACCTAAAGCCTTCGCCTTCGCCAAAACCGGTTCGGTCCCAAGGGCCGTACTCACCTGCTGAAAAACCGCCCGCCGGCCGTAGGCAAAAGCCCGGGTCAATGTGATTAGTCCTGAACCGGATTCCTCCTCAGCTAAAAAGACCTGGTCGGGATGGATCACGCCCTGCTCCAAAGCAGCCGCCGTAATCATTAAACGCCACATCCCGCCCGGCGGATAAGCCGTCAATGCCCGGTTCTGGAGTGGACGGTCCGGGTCGTTCAGGCTGAACTGCGGGCAGTAAGGGTTAAAAACCGGCCGGCTGGCCAAAGCGCGGATCTTCCCCGTCCCCACCTCTAAAAGCACCACCGCTCCCTTGGCGACCCCGGCCTCATTCAGCAGGTTTTCAACCTTGCTTTGGAGTTCGTAATCAATGGTCAACACCAAATTCCTGGCCGGCCGTCTTGAGACCTCCTCCTGATAACGCCAGCCCAGACCGGGAATGGGGCGCTGGTGAGCATCGGTCATCAAGGCAAGTTTGACCCGGCGGTCACTGGTTAAAAACTCATCATACACGGCCTCGAGCCCGGCGATTCCTTCCCCGGTGGCTGGATGGATATACCCTAATAAGTGGTGGGCCAAAGGCTGGAGCCCATACCTTAGGGGAATTGTACAGAAGGTTATCCCGGCCATGGGCCGTTCGGCCACCAAGCGGAGCAGTTCCGCGCCGGGATTGGCCATGACCACCGGCGAATGAGTGGCCATTTTAATTTGGTGGGCGGCCAGGAAAGGCGCCAGGGCTTTCCGTTCTTCCGCGGTCAACAGCGGTGGGAAAACGGCAAGATAGGTCAAGTGGTCCCGGTCCGTCAACAACCGGCCACGACAGTCCAGGATGGCGCCCCGTTGCCGGTAGAGGGCCAACCCGTCGCTCCGCTGGTTGACCGCTTTGGACGCCCATTCAAGACTGGTGGCCACCTGAATGGTGTAAAGCTGACAAGCCAGATAACACCCGGCAAGCAGCAGAATCGCCCATAAGAGATAAACCCGTTGCCTTCGCTTTTCCATAAAAAAACCCCTCCCTGGTTAATTTAACCAAAAAGGAGGAGTTTATTGCGGTGCATGGGGTTTTTCCCCATTAATTTTTGCCCTCGCCCGCCTGGGCCAAGAGATTTTGCGCCCGGAGGTGTTCCCGGTAAGTACGGGAAAAAACATGGGTCCCGTCGGACTTGGCAAAGAAATAGAGGTAATCCGTATCCGCCGGGGACAGGGCCGCCTGAAGCGAAGCACGCCCGGGGTTCCCGATCGGCGTCGGCGGCAGCCCTTTGTACAGGTAGGTATTATACGGGGAGTCGACCTGAAGATCTTTGTACAAAAGGCGTGGTTTGCGCTCACCAAGGGCGTACTGGACCGTTGCGCATGATTGTAAGAGTTGGCCCCGTCGTAAACGGTTATAAAAGATCCCGGCAATGATCGGACGTTCCGCCTCCACCTTGGCCTCACCCTCCACGATGGAAGCAAGCGTCACCAACTCCACCGGGGTAAATCCCGCAGGCGGCTGCACTTCTCTGGTTACTTCGGCCCAAACCTGGCGGAACCGTTGGAAAAATACGGACAAAATCTCTTCCTCCGTCGCCCCCTTGGCAAATTCGTAGGTATCCGGGAAAAGAAAGCCCTCGCCCGAAACCGGGGCAAAATCTATCAATTGCGAACGGAGAAAGACCCGGTCATGAAGGAGTTCTTGAAAACGATCGTAATCAACCAGACCCATGGTGCTCAGTAAACGCCCAATCTCCGCAATGGTGTAGCCTTCCGGAATGGTCACGCGGTAGATGATCGGACGGCCCGTTTTCAGCTCCCTGAGCAGATGACGGAACGTAAGATCCGGTCCAAATTTGTAATGGCCGGCTTTCAACGAGTTTTGTTGGCCGGTAAGGTAGAGATACCAAATAAAACTTTTCCTGTTCTTGATTAAACCTTTCTCTTCAAGCAACGACCCGATTTGGAAGACCGAGGACCCCAGCGGGATGTCGATCGTGCTATCGTGCGGATTGAAAACCTTCCGGTTCACTTGCACCCCGTTATAAATCCAAACAGCTTGTCCTACTAAAAAAATAAAACCGAAACAAAAAAGTGCAAAGACAGCCAAGAGAAAACGAGACCGGTCTCGAAAGACCGGTCTAAACAACCGGCAGATACTCTGGGACAAGAAACGAATGAATCTATATCCCGGGAGAACACGGTTCGGATGGGGGATCATGTCATGTTTTTCCACAGGACTCCCTCCTCACTCTAATTATACCGGATCTTCTCCCCGGATGCTAGCAGCAGAAAATACAACTCTGTTGGATCCGGTGCAAAATCTATTCCTCGTCGGTTTTTGTTTCGCCATCCCCGGCCGACTGTTCAAACCCCCCGGGGGTGCTGCCACTATCGACTGCTTCGTTTTCGTCCTCGTCTTCAAATTCTAAATCACTGTCATCATCAATCAAATCCAGATCCGCGTTTTCCGCCTCCAAGAGCGCCTGGATCTTTTCCAGCTCTTCTTCATCGACATCAACGAGGATCTCGTCATTGTTGGCATCGGTCTCCAGCCGGAAAACATGGGCTTCTTCTTCGTCGGGATTCTCCTGAATTTCCGGGATTAAGATAACATATTTTTTATCATCCATCTCCAGTGTCCGTTCCAAACTGTAGCGATACTCCTGATTATCCTCATCGACAAGGATAATCCAATCTTCCTCCCCGTGATGGTGATGATGGGACATGTTTACCCTCCTTTTAATTTAATGAGTATATTTTCCCCTAAACCGGCAGCGAATACAAGAGGAATTTGGTATTTCACGGGATTAATTTTCATCTTTCCGGGAAGCGCTGGCCTGAAGATAGTTCTCCAGCAGCAGTACCGCCGCCAGTTGGTCGATCACTTGCCGCCGGCGGCGGCGCCGGACATTTCCTTCGAGTAATGCCCGCTCAGCCTGGACGGTTGTTAACCTTTCGTCCCAAAAAACCGGTTTTACCCCGCAATCCCGACCCAAGCGTGTTCCAAATTCCATAATTTTTTCCGCTTCCGGACCCATCTCTCCATTCATATGCCGGGGTAAGCCGATTAATAACCCGGAACATTGATGTTTTTGAAAAAGGGCGGTCAAATACGCCAAATCCTGTGCCAGCGTCTGCCGTTGGTAAACCTCCAAGCCCTGGGCGGTCAGGCCCAGCGGATCGCTGAGCGCAACCCCGATCCGTTTCTCCCCCACATCAAGGGCCATGATTCTTTGCCGTTCTTCCATACTTTCTACCCCTTTTATTTCTCGGAGGGCACAATCAACCGCACTTGATAGCTTTGTTTGGGTACGGTTTCCACTTCATGTCTCCCCGAAAATTCCACCAGCCCAACCTCGGGAAAGGCGAGTAACGCCTCTTTCGCCTGGGCCAAAGTCTTTCCGGCCACCGCCCGCATCACTTTGTCCCGGTCGATCTGGCCCCGGATCTTCGCCACCGCGAGCACGTTAATCTTGGCGGCTTCCGAACTCCCTTCCGCTTTTACTTCCCGGCACGCTATTTCGTTGGTGACGGGACGAAAACCCGCCGGTAAAGTCTGATACATATTATGTTCCAACCACTTGTAAAGATGGGTTTTACTCAATAAAGGAGCGGCAATTTTATAGGCCACCTTCACCGTCAGGGTACTGCTCTCCGTCCCGACCGGTTGTTCCGCGCGGAACTGGCCAATCTCGGTAGTCATCAACTCCGGAAGCAGCAAATAACCCTCTTCCGCCAGTTCGTTGACGACCGATTCCGCCCTCAGCGCCACCTGGCGCCTGGCTTCCACCTCCGCCCGCCGCAGGTCTTCTTCCTGCACCACCGGGACCAGGCGGTCTTCGCCGGAAGTAAACCGCTGGGGATTGATTACATGTAACGTATTGGCGAGATGACCCTCAATCACGGTGATCATCTGTCGCTCCACATTACCGACGGTCCCCTTTTCGACGGCTTCAACCTCCACTTCGGCCTGGCCGTAGTTTTCACCGGTCGGCACCCCCAATTCATAACGGGTGCTTTTTTTCGGAACCACCACCGGTTTTGTGGTCACAAACTTCGTCCCCGCTTTGGTTGCCACCACGGTCCCTTTGGGAACGATAATCGGGTTGACTCCGCTGTTAATGAATAAAACCGTTCCTCTGGCCGCGACATGACCCACCCGTTTCCGTCCGGTCGTCGCCAAGGAAACACTTAGTTCATCCTGTTTCTCCCGGATCGCCAACGGTAAATTCCCCTGCAGCACTTCCCGTTCGCCGAAGTTGACACCGGCCGTTGCCACAGTGCGGAACGTATGGTCCCGCGTTGCCGGATGAACGATAATATTTAGCCGCGGTCGAAAGAGAATAAAGGCCGCCGCCAGCAAACTGAAACCGGCTACCCCCAAAGCCAACATGAGACGGCCTCCACGCAAGGGAGGCGTCGCCAAGGGCACCTCTTCTTCACGAACCGGAACCGCTTCCGCCGTCATCTCCTCCAGATCGATGGGGAGATGATTCTGGTAAACCTCCAGTTTATCCCCTTGTTCCGTCTCCGGTTTCTCCTCTTGTTCCGCCTCCAGTTTCTCTTTAACCTCTATTCCCAACCGGGCCGCAATCTTTTTAACCGTACGGTCCTTCACCACCAGGACCAGTTCTTTCTCTTCTTCTTCACTGTAATACTTTAAGAGCCGTAAATTAATCTCGTTCCGGAGAAAAGGAACCCGGCCCGGCGAATAAATAATAATGCGCGGGCTTAAGCTTTCCCGCATTTTCCGGATTAAACCGTGCACTGTTTCATCCCGTTCGACCGGGATTACTTCCGTTTTTCTCAATGCCCACACACCTTCTTCCTGCCTGTTTTAATAAGGCAAAAAGACTTCTCCGCTCTCTTCCCAGCCACCGATCGGCAAGGACTATCAGCGGGTAAAGCACCAAAGGAGCAAGCACCACAATCCCCGAATCATTGGCCAGAAAAGCCACCAATCCCGTTTTGGCCGCGATCGACGCCCCTTGCCGGTACCATTCCAGCTCCGGCTTGGCCGGATCGGCCTCTTCTCCCCTCACCCGCCAACCGATGAGAATAATTACGTAAACCAATAAAAGGATTGGTCCCCACAGACTATAGGTGATCAACCCCAGATTCATCCGAATTTTGCGCCCCGCGATCGTCGCAATCTGTTCCCAGGCGCCCAACCGCAACAGGCGAAGCGCATTGTGGAGGTGGCTTGTCTCCCCCGCACCGATACCGAACAACTGAAGACCCAAGCCCGCCAAAAGGCAGCAGGAGAACAAAATCAAGTTCCACCTGGCCGCCACCGGTTTAAGCCGGCGGATGATCAGCACGGCCGCGTAACTAAGGGCTACCCCGCCGCCAAAATTGGCCCCACCCCGCGGCGAAACGACCAACAAGACCAAGGTTCCCAGGAGAAAACCGCTCCACTTCCGCCATGGCACGTGGAGGAGAAATCCGGCGGTCCCCAGGAGAAAAGTAGCGAGCAAAACCCCCAGGTATTCGTTGCCCAAACCGTAGAAGCGGTGCCCCAACACCGGACTGGGCCCGAGCAAAGAAGACTGCATTAACTTGGCCCCAAAAAGCAGGTCAACCAGAATTACCAAGGCTGTTGCGATGAAAAGCCCGCGGTAAGCCAGCAGCCGGGTGGGTACCAACCGCCGGAAAAGGACCCAAAGGCCACCGCTACCCAAAAACAGCAAGAGGACGAGCAAAGGCCAATGGGTGATCCGGAGCGGCGCCATAAGGAGCATGGTCAAAGGAAATACCGCCAACGCCGGTAAAACCGCCCTGGTCAATGTGGTTATCCGGTGCCACGGAGTGAGGGGTAACCACAACGCCAAAAACAGCAGGAAGATCAGTAAATAAATGTAAAGACGGAGGATCAGCATCCTTTGGCGCAAATTGATCCCCCAATAAAGCCGTTCTTCCTGCAGCCGGGACCAATCTCCGCCCGTCGTCCAGATGGCGCTGGTTTTCTCCGGCATTTCGCTGGTCAAGTCGGCAATCAGGACCGCCAGGTCACCCGCGGTAAGCAATCCCGGTTGCCGGGTGGAAGGGGACGTCAGTAAACCCGGTCCGCCCCTTTTCCGATCTATTAGTAACGGAAGAACTGGAAAATCGTTCCCGTCCACCGTCGCCATAGGTGCCGCCGCCAAAAGCAGGATCGTCGTCTTTCCTGAAGTAGCCGCGCTGATGCGGGCAAGAAAGGCATCTATCCGCGCAAGCGTCGCCGCCCGGTGCCGCTGCCACTGGGCGTCCGTCATCAGGCCACGGTAGGCTTCCAACCGTTCCAGATCACCGGTTTCGACCAGAATAACATCGGTGGTGGGGAGCAAAGCGAGGACCAAGTCGCCAAGCCGCTCGTAATCGGTCCGGAAACCGAAGGGAAAGGCCGGATCGGCCCGTAAAATCCGCTGGTCGCTAATCTCCTCGTCCACCGCCCCGTAGGCGTCGCTGAGTAAATTTTTCGCCGACCGGTTCGGCCGCCAGGGAAGATCCGCATTCCCTAGAAAAGCCGTGCGTTTTCCGGCTTGGCGCAGACGGGAGCCGATCACCCCAGAGGCGTTTTCTTCCCCCGCCCCCCCGCCGGCAGAAGCCCCATTCAAAGCCAAATAAACCTTCTCCGGGGTCAAACGCCCCGCGACCCGGACGACGGCCAGTCCAACTTGCCCCTCTGTTAATAACCGCTGCAAATAAGGGTAATCCGCCGTATTAAAATCGGTAAAATCAACCCGGGTCACGTTCACCAGAACCAACCTGGCCCCCGGCGCCTGCCCGGTGACCGGGGGGGAAAGCGCCAAAACGGCCGGCAGGAAAAGGAAGATAAACCATCGGCAACCTTTATTTTTGATCATATCTTAACCCATACTCCACTGTCAATCTACTCGGCACCAAATAGCACTTTTTTACAGTAATATTTCAAAAGCACCTGTAGTACAGCGCCGACCGGCACGGCGAAGACAATCCCGCTGAACCCGAAGAGCTCCCCGCCGATCAGGAGAAGAAAGATGACCACCAGCGGGTTCAAACCCAGACGTCCCCCGATGAGCCGCGGGACGATGACAATCGATTCGAGCTGATTGACGATAAAGAAGAGAATAATCACATACACCGCCCGCCAGAGGCTGGTCTGGGCGGCCAGTAAAACCGCCGGAACGGCGCCGACCACCGGTCCGAAATAGGGGATCAGATTGAAGACGCCCGCCAGCGCCCCGATGAGAATGGCCAGATCGACCTGGAGTAACAAAAGGCCGGTCGTCAACAGCAGGCCAACCACCAGCGAGGAGAGGGCCTGGGCGCGAAGGTAGCCGGTAATCACCGCAATTACTTCAAAGACCACCACCCGTTCTTCGCCAAACAGCTGTTTACTCCAGGTGTAGACCATCGCTTTCAAGTTTTCCATGTCTTTGCTGAAGTAAAAAGCCAGAACCGGAACGAGCAGCAGAAACAAGACCTGCGAAAAGAAGGATAATAAAAACGAGGCCAGCCGGAGCAGGAATTGGCGTAATGCCTCTTCGCCACGGTATAAGGCCTCATCCACTACTTCCCGGACATTCTGGGGCAACGCAAACCGTTTATACTCCTTATTCAGCCGGGCAAACCAATTCTGAAGATCCTTGACGTAGGTTGGCAGTTTGGTTAGCGCCTGGTTTAAATCATCCAGGAGCCCGGGAAGAAAGTTAACGCCTAAAACCAGGCCAAAAACGGACATGAGAAAAAAAACGGTGATCACGGCGGTCAAACGGCGGGCCCCTTTCCGTTCAAACCACTTCACCAGCGGTTCGATGACAAAAGCGAGGAAGAAAGCGAGGAAAAAGGTGATTAAAACCCGGGGAAAAACTATTAACGCCAGAATAAACAGTGCTAAAACGGCGGTAACCACCAGTAACGGCTGTATTTTACGCCCCATTTTCCCTGTTCCCTGACTTCACGACAAAATCGGGCGAAAACCCGAATTCACCCTTTAGCGAATTCGCCGCCGTAAAGGCAAAAGTCTCCGCCACAAACCTTCTTTACTCATCCCCCTAATGAGCGACGACAGGAAAGGCCCCACCCACGCCTTAAAAGTACGCCGGCCCACCGTCGTTGTTCTTTGGCGGCTTCGTTTCATCATCAGGCTGAGCACAGCTCCAACGAGTCCACTGGCCAATAATCGACGCCATTGACGGTTCATCTGTTTACCTCCTTCGTGGTAACAACTCCGCCGCTTCAATCAGTAGTATCTCAGTTTGCCGCCATTATTAGCCGGACAAAGATCTGGTAAACCAGAACAAACCGTCAAACCATGAACAAACCCAAGTACAAGGTGGTTAAATATTGGGTTGGCCTGTGAAATTGGGGATTAGGGCCTGGAAGTCCCATTTATAACTCGACAAAGGTGTATTCCGTCTCCACCTCCGCCTTTAAAGAACTCCGGACCGAACAGTATTTTTCCATGGAAAGATTGATGGCGCGGTTAATCACCGTTTCATTGAGTCCTTTCCCCTCCAGGTGGAGGCGGATCTTGATTTTGGTAAAACCGCGGGGGTGTTCCGGGGCCCGTTCCCCCTCCAGCTCCATGGTGAAGGTGGTCAGTTCGACCCGGGCCTTTTGCAAGATCGACACCACATCGATCCCCATACACCCGCCCAAACCAAACAGAACCAACTCCATCGGCGACGGGCCCAAACCACGCCCGCCGGCCGCCACCGAGGCATCGGTAACGATCGGCCGCCCGGATTCACCCACGGCCTCAAACCCCAAATGCCCATCCCATTTTAAACTGGCTTTCATGATTTTAAAACCTCCTTTTCTAACTAGTGTCTTGAAAACCCTCTCGTCGCATGTATGTATGATTACTTTTTCCGGCCTTACCCAGCTAAAATCGAGTTTATCCGCCGATTGAATTTCTTGGCCCGGTCTTCTTTCAATTCCTACTTCGCCAACTGGTAAGTGGCAAGCTCCTGGTAGAGTGGCCCCTGCGGTCTTAACTCACTGGCAAATAAAGTGAAGGACGTCACCGTCATTTCGCCCGCCACCCCCCGGACTAGCGTTTCCCGGTCAATCGCGACCGGTGGTTTTTTCACCCGCCCGAGCGTAAGATGGGGAGTGAAAGCGCGGTCGGGCGGCGGCGCTCCCTTTTCGACGCAGGCCGCCGTCACCCGGGCCGCGAGCGACTTTAACTCCTCCGCTCCCTTTTCCACTCCCAACCAGAGTACCCGCGGTGCTTTCCAGGAGGGAAAAACCCCGCCCGGTCCTAAAGAAAGAAGGAAACTTCCTTGCCCGGCTGCGGCCTTTTGCAGCAGGGGGTCGAGCTCCGCGACCAACCGTGCCGGTTGTTCTCCTAAAAAAAAGAGAGTGAAATGGGCTTGACTGGCGTCAACCCATTTAACTCCTTTTGTTTTGGCTGCATTTTGGGCAATAAAGGCCCCAACCGCCTGCTGTAATTCGGAAGCTAACCGAACCGCCACAAACAATCGCATTCCGCCAACCCTCCATCCTGCCGTATCCATCTCTTCTTCCACTATCTACTTACCTGTCTCCTGTTTCTTCCCCGGCTGCACCGGACGTGTTCACCACCGTCCGTTCCAGGATAAACTTTCCATGTAAGCTGAAAACCTGGATCGAATCAACGGCAACCAAGCGGTACCGCCCGTCCTTCCGGTTGAACCGGAGTAGGGCCACGCTATAGGGGATTTTTTCGTTGCCAAGGCCACGGAGACCGGCCGCTCCGGTCGTTCCGGCGTTGACAAGCACCGTTCCGTCCACTTCGCCAATGGCCATCTTGTGGTCATGCCCGTACAACACCACCGGAACCCCCGCCGGAAGCGGAGTGACCAGTTTCCGGTTGTGGACCGCCAAGAGATCGATCTCCCGGTCGGCCGCCTCCAGATAGGCCCGGAGGTTCTCCGCTTCCGCCTTCAATTCGTCATCCCCCGGTAACAGGCGTTCCGTCCCGGTACTGGCCGGATCCGGCCATCCCATAATCGTCAGCCCGTGTGTTTCGTAGATCCGTTTACTCATCACAATCACATTCTTATACTTGCGCAAGTGCGCAACCACGGCGGCTGAATCATGGTTCCCCGGAACAAACAGGTATTTCACCCCTAAATTGTTAATCCTCCGGTTCAACTCCGTTTCCAAAGCGGTCCCGTAATCGGTCAAATCACCGGTGTCAATCACCAGATCCACGCCAAACCCGGCAATGACTTTTTCGATAAATTCCACCGCTGCCGGATTGTTATGAATGTCGGAGACATGAAGCACTTTAAGCTCCCCTTCAACGTTGGCCAACGGCGAAAGGGTATTGACCCCGGCGAAAACCGTATCCATCTTGCCGGCCACTTCCGCCAGTCGTAGGCTGAACTCGGGGAGACGGTTCAACCCTTCTTCAATCAAACTCAGCGCCCAGGGCGCTACCTCCAAAGCCCCTTCGTAACGGGGGTTTTTGAACGCTTCCTGGTCGAAACCGGCCAAAACCCCGCCCATAATGAACAGAACCAGGAGGGCCCCTACGCCGGCCGTCCGCCACCAGGCTGCGAAGCGGCGCTCGCCAAACAGAAGGCCGGCCAACAAACCGGCCCCCCCGCCCACCAGGCATAAGCGGACAAGAAACCGGTAAAGGTGGCCCCGCAATTCCAGCAAAAGACCTGCAAGGTAATCCCGGGAAGCACTGACCCCGAGGAGCTCGTGCTGGAGCAGGGGCAAATCAATCCGCTCCAGGGTGGCGGAGAGGACAACCGGCCACCGGTGGGTATAGGCGGTAATCTCACCGAGGGGCGGGATCACCAGGCGGCTTTCGCCCGGCCAGCCCCAAGCAAAGGCGAGCCTAACCGCAAAGGGACCAAACTCCGCCTTCATCCCGCCGAAGGCGGTCAGGCCAATCCCAACGGTAACCATCACCAGCAGCAAGAGGGCGATTTGCTTTCCCTTTGGCCCCAGTTTGATCCGCTTCAACTTCTGCATCGAATTGCCCCAACTTTCTATCTGGTCCTGCTGTTCCTGCCGCTCCTTCAGCAAAAACCGTTTATGCCGTCTCCTTCAGCAAAGACCGGAACTCGGCCCCGGAGAGTTTCTCCGCCACCAGAAGCCGTTCGGCCACTTCTTTGAGGAGGGGAAGGTTCGCCGTCAGGATCCCCCTGACCCGTTCCTCCTGCGCCGTAATGATCTCCGTAAAAGTCGCATTAATCCGCTCTTTGGGCGTGTACTCCTGATCAACAATCCCCAGCGGAGAAAGGCCGTTTTTGATAATCTCCTTCGCCAGCTGCACCGCTTGTTCCAAGTCGTTGCCGGCCCCGGTACTCCGCGTCCCGTAGATCAATTCTTCCGCAACGGCCCCGCCGAGCAAGACGGCGATCCGGTCCTCCAGATCGGCTTTGGTGTAAAGGAACTGTTCATCTTTCCCATTCGGCCGCATAAAACCCAAGGCCTTCCCGCGCGGAACCACCGTGACCGTCCCGACGGAGTGTGGACGGACCGTTTCACTGACTAAGGCATGACCGGTCTCGTGGATGGCGACCCGGTGCAATTCCTCCCGGCGTGGCTTGCGTTCCAGCTTCTCCCCAAGGATCACTTTATCGATAGCCTCTTGTAACTCGGCGTTACCGATCTCCTTCTTGCCCTGCCGAAACGCCAAAATGGCCGCTTCGTTCACCAAAGATTCGAGATGGGCCCCGGAGAAGCCAAAAGTCTCTTCGGCGATGGTCTCCAAATTAACCGTCGCCGCCAGCGGTTTGTTTCTCGTGTGAATCTGGAGGATCTTAAGGCGCCCGTCCTTCTCGGGCAGATCTACCTGAACCCGGCGGTCAAACCGCCCCGGACGGAGTAACGCGTCGTCCAGCAGGTCAACCCGGTTGGTCGCCCCAATCACCAGCACTTTGGTGCCGTCGGTCGCTTTGATCCCGTCCATCTCGACCAACAATTGGTTCAGAGTCTGATCATATTCCAGATGGGAAGTGTGTTTTCCTCTTTTTCCGCCCAAAACATCCAACTCATCCAGGAAGATAATGGCCTTTTGTTTCCCGGTTTTTTGCGCCAGCCTCCGGGCCCGGGCGAAAAGCTGTCGCACCCTTTGCGCCCCAACCCCGGCGTACATCTGGATAAACTCCGATCCGGAGGCTGCCAAAAAGACCGAATCCGTGTAGGAAGCAGCCGCCTTCGCCATCAAGGTTTTCCCGGTACCCGGCGGTCCGCTCAAAAGAATCCCTTTCAGGGGCCGGATCCCCAGATCTTTCACCTTTTCTTCATCCTTCAAAAAATCCAAGGCTTCCATCAGCTCACGTTTGGCGATTTCCTGACCGCCAATGTCGGCAAAGGTCACCGTGGGGATCACCGCCTTGTCGCCGGCCGCATCGATGGTTTCATAATTCTTCTCCAAACCCCGGCCTTGCAGGTAAAAACGGAGGATAAAGAAGAAGCCGCCCAAAAGCAGGAAAGGCATTGGGTCAAAACCGCGGGCATATAAAAAGACCAACACCCCGGCCCCCATGCCGATCAGCACTTCTTTCCACATTAGCCTCTCCCTCCCTTCGTCTCCATGGCCAGGACCAGATTGGCGTAATCATTACGGGGCACCACCGAAAAATAGCTCTCGTTGCCCTTCTTCAATTGCACATAAAGATAATCGGTTCCGAGATAAACACGGAAGTCGGCCTCGCCTGCTGCCGCCTGTAAAGACTGGAGGACACCGTATAGGGTGTTGTATTCGCCGGTCGCTTGCGCTTCCGCCAAGGCAAAACTAAGTTGATAATAGACCTCCGCCAACTCGGGAGAAGGTTCATTGGCAATCCGCACCTCATGCACCGGCCGCTGTTTTCTGCTGACCACCTCACGGATAAACGGCTCAAGGATGGCCTGCAGGTTATCCACCTTTTGCGGATCGAGCGTTAATTCCAAGCATAAACCCGCTTTCTGCTCCTGTAACTGAAAACCGGTGATCGCCGGATTGGTTTTGACCCACTTTTGCAACGGATTACGTTGAAAGAATTTTTCGTACAAAAATCCGCCCCCAAACAGGAGCCCGGAAGTGAGCAAACCCACCAAGGCAATAATAAAGATCTGCCGCAGGCTCCAGTTTTTCCTGGACATCCTAATCCCCTTCCTAAAATAGTGTTAGGTCGGTCATTTTAATCATGATAAAACTTAATTGACATAAAAAATTATAACACAGAAACGGTTTGCTTTCGAGCCGCAGAGCCCCGGTAAGTCTTGGATCGTGACCAACAATATCACTGTAAATTTTGGAATAAAAAAAACCGCCTGCCTTCGTGTTGGCAGACGGTGTTTTTCCCGTCTTATCCCCAGGGACGGTTGGGAAAAGCCTTGACCACAATTTCGGAGAGGCGTTTATGCTCGGAAGCCGATAAGGTATCCTCGACGTATAACAAATGATTCACATCTTGGCTCAGATCCAAACGGATCGGTTGGCCGAGGAGTTCACCCTGCCGGTCAAAATAAAGCGAAAGTACCGGCCGGAAAGGTTGGTTTTTGGAAACACGGATCACTTTGCCGATTTCCCCCGTGTTCAAGCGCACAAAGGTCCCGATGGGATAGATGGCCATTGTTAACAGGAAGACTTTTAAGATTTGCGGGTCAAAACCCTCCTGGTTGGCCACGATTAACTTGATTGCTTCCTGGGGCGTAAGCCTTTCCCGGTAAGGACGATCCGAGATACAAGCCTCGTAAACATCGGCCAGCGCCACGATACGGGCTTTATAGTTGATCTGGCTTCCTTTTAATCCCCGTGGATAACCCGAACCATCAAACCGCTCATGATGCTGCGCGGCCACCGCTTGGATCTCGGGGGACATACCGGCCAAGAGCTCTGCACCGTACTCGGGGTGCTTCCTGACCTCCTGGTATTCGGTGGGGGTCAACGTCCCCGTCTTCCGCCAGGTCTCCACCGCGATCTTCAGCATCCCGATATCATGCAGGAGCGCCGCCACCCCCAGTTGGTTCAACTCCTCTTTTTCGTACCCCAACTGTTCGCCGATTAAAATACTGATGATGCTGACGTTCACCGAGTGAGAGAAAAGATAGTTATCGTAACTCTTCATATGTGTAAGGTTAAGAAGCAGGTCGGCATCCATCTCCACCTGTTCCAAAAGATCACCGACCAGCCCGTCGATGGCTTCCTGGGTAAAGCTGTCCTTGCGGAAGTTGGTAATGACTTTTTCGACCGCCGCCACCGATTTTTCATGGGTCTCCGCCATCACCGGTGCCAGGATCTCTTCATTCTTCTCCTTGTCGCTTCGCTCCGGCACCTTGATATAAACTTCCTCAATGTTAAAAGAAGCGATCCGGCGAATCATCTCCATTGTTAAGACTGTATTCATCGGCAGGAGCGTGACTCCCGTCCGGGGAATTAACACATCTTGGGCCAGGATCATGCCGGGAACCAACTGCCCAACCCGAATCGTCTGCACCAATATCACTCCTTATGCCTGTTTTTCTTGTAATGCCGCATTAATGGTAATTGGGCCGTACTTCGTTTCGAGGGGGATCACTAAGAACTTCAAGGCTTGAGTGGAAACGACCACGTTCTTCCCGATAAAGAGCGCCGGGGGAGTTAAGTTGCAAAAATAACCACGTTCGCCAAGGGAAGTCACCGCACGACCAAGGATCATATTACCCATCTCACAGATGGCGCTTTTGGCCAATTCGTTAAAGGAGTCGGTCACTAAATTCATTAACATCTTTGAAGCAAACACCAAAGCCGTCGCTTCCGAAAGACAAAAAATAATCTGTCCGGTCAGGTCCCCGGTAACGCCGATCACCACGTTCACTTCGTCACCACGGATCGGCGAATTGGCGAGCGCCAGTTCACCCTTGGTTGCTTCAATTGCGGCGACCCGTTTAATAATGTCGTAGGCAGCACCAACAAAAGGATTGATAAATTCTGCTTTCAACAATAGACCCCCTTTATACAGCTAGAGAAATTGCCTAATTCACAATAAATTAGGCAATTAAATCCGCTCCGTACCTAAGTCCGATTGCTAAAAAGTACTAAATTTTATATTCGGTCAAATTCGTGAGAACCCTTTTTTTTCAATGAAAAAACCTCCCGTTATGGGAGGTTTTACCTATTCTTCACTGATTAGCCCCATGGCGATATATTCCCGCCAACCAACCTGTCCGGTAACCGGGAGCCGGTTTTCCTTCTGAAACGCTTTGACCGCCTGTTCCGTACCAGGGCCGAAAATGCCGTCAATCCCCTGGTCGTAAATACCCAACTGCCGCAGGCGTTTTTGCAAATACATGACATCGGCGCCCTTTTCGCCTTTGACCAACCGGCGACGGCCCATAAAGGGATCGCCAATAATATGAACGGGTGTTCCCACCTTTACCCAGCGGTACAGCTGTTCCACATCACGGTTGTACATCCGGACACAACCTTTACTTTCCATGCGCCCGATTGACCACGGTTTATTGGTGCCATGAATCCCGTAAGTCCCAAAAGGAATGTTTAGCCCGATCCACCGGGTGCCGAATCCCCCACTCCAGTGCCCCTTGTTGACCACCTTCCAGTTGCCGACCGGAGTAGGCGTCTCCCGTTTCCCAATGGCCACCGGAAATTTGGCAAAGATCTCGTGGTCGACCAGGACGTAAAGGGTGAAATAACTGGTATCCACAATAATGCGCAAATCACCCGGCGGCGGGTTGGCCATCACCGTGGTGGCGGCAGTTTGCCCCAGGGCTTGCCACGTCGGTAAATCAAGGATCCCGGTGATCGCCAGCCCGTTTCGGCGCTGGAAAGCCTTGACCGCCTCGGTTGTGTGCTCGTCAAAGACGCCCGAAATTTCTTGGTGGTAAAGCTTTTCCGCTTGTAAAAAACGTTGCAGTTCCGCAATATCCTCCCCGACCGCACCGAAGCTGATGACGGTTTCCGGGGCACAACCGCAACTCTCCGGGGCCTCCCCGTAAAGAACTGTTGTTTGCCCCAGTATAATCAAGACCAGCAGCCAACACCAGGTCTTTCCGGCCAACAGTTTCATGCCCAACTTTTGCCTCCTTCTTCGATCCGGAAATAACACAATCACACATATCCATAGTATTAACGGACGGAAGGAAGCTTATGAAATGCGCAGCCGGCCTAAATCGCGAATCCACTGGCGCGGAAACTCCCGTTTACACCTGGAGCGGTAGCACTTTTCCCGGCTTTTCCCGCCAAAAGAGATACGTCAAGAGGAGACCGTTGCCCAGGATCCGCCCACCAAGGGCAAGGTAGAAGCCGAGCACTGGAATCAGCTTGAGAAAAGTAAAAACAAACCCGCCCACCAGGAAAAGAAAGGCCGGATGGAGGCGGCTCGTTTTGCGGAAAAGCCGGCAAAACCAACGTCCCGCCAGGAGATAGACCGGAAGTTCCCCAAAGAACATCAGGATCAAAAAGAGAAGAAAGAGGCCAATCCCGAGCGGCAAGCCAACCAGCGTCAACATGGCCAAGACGGCCATGACCGGCAGGAAAAAGAAGCCCACAAAGCCAAAACCAATCACCCGGGACCAGACAAACCCCGTGCTAAGTATCTCTTTCCAGCGGCGCGGGAAAAAGAGCAGCCAAAGCAGTCCCATCAGCAAGCTGCCCAAAAACCAGATTCCCTTCACCCCGGTCATGGCGGAACCCGCCATTTGGGCGGCCGTCCGGCGCTGGCCACCGACGTGCGCGCCGGGCATCAAGACCGGTTCCGCTCCGGCCGGGTAGATAAAATCACCGTTGACCACCGCATTCTTCCCGGCCACGATCTGCTTGGCCCCGACCTCCAGGTCCCCGCCGACTTTCCCGTCGAGGCTGAAGATATTCCCTTTGGCCAAAGCCGACCCGGCAATCTCCCCGGACAGGCGCGTCGCCGTATACCAGCTTAACAGCGAGCCGACTTTACTTTGGGGGCCAACGACCAACTGCGTACCGGCGGCGGAGAGATTACCTCCCACCACTCCGTCTATCTGCATGAACGCCGATAAACCCCGCACATCCCCGGTCACCACCCCGGAGATCACCGTCCGTCCGGTCACCCCCAGCAGATCACCGTCCACCTTTCCGCTCACTTCCAGGTCATCGGCAAAGATGAGGAGGTCGCCCTTGACCTGTCCGGCAATCTTGACCCCATTGCCCATTACCCATAAGTCGCCGGTAATCACTTCCCCTTCCCGGATCAAGATCTCGCTCCCCGTTAGCGTCTGCCACGCCGCGGCGACCGGTTCTCCTCCGCAAAAGAAGACGAAAATGAGACCAACAAAAACAAACAGAAATAGTTTTTTCTTCTTCATCATGCCTTCCCGCCTATCAAATACTTCTCGTCACGCATTGCCCGTCGTCATGTGGTCCTGTGTGGTGTGATCGTTTTTCCCCGCCTTACCACAGCCGGGCCGAATGTATCTCTGCCGACATGAATTTCTTGGCCCTTCAAATCACAGATTAATCTCCACCAGATCCCGGTCCATCTTATTCATACAGTTCTTCAATTTAGAAGCAAGCATCGGATCTTCCTCCAGACAGGCCGTGCGGATCTGGCGGGTCAGGTCAATCGCCCGCCGGAAAGCGGTGACAATGTCCCCTTCTTGTAATTCCGTATAATTGAGGAGTTCAAAAAAGTCACAACCCTGACTCCAACGGTAAGCCAGTGGCGACAAGCTGGGGAAAAACCTAATCTCCCGTTCATCAACGCCATAACGGTAAACCAACTCACGGATAATTTTCTTAATGGGCTTCTGGTCAAACGGTAAGGAGCTGGACCGGGGCAACCGCTCCAGTTTCCGCGGCTCATAGTCAACGGCCACCATGACGGCATTGATCTGGTCCTCATCCCACTCGTGAAAATACCCGGCAAAATACATCTCCGTCAAAAGCAGTTCCTGAGCGTAGATCCGGGCGGCAAACTCGCCGCGGGGCAAGAGAGTCCCATCTTCCGTCAGATAATTCAGCTCCGCTAAAATTCCGGCTTTGGCCACCAGATCCTCCTCAAACCGGTCGGCCACCCTTAAAGAAGAAGCCCGTTCCTCAAGGCCCAGTTGTTCATGGTAAAGGTTTTCGTAAAACTCCACCCTTTGTACGCAATGCTTTTGTTGTTCCAACGAGCAGTTCCGCGCCGCCACGCTGGATAAAGCCGCCTTTAGATCGGCAATTTCCCGGGCAACTGCAGCCCGTCCGGCCCGGCCCTTGATGTATTTAATCTTCCGCTCCTGCTTCCGGAGGCGTTTCTTCGCCAAAGCCCGGGCCTGCGGACAAACGAGGGAACCCCAATCGGCACAGAGCTCTTCCCGGAGCTTACCCGACTCCAGACGCACCTGCAAAAGTCGCTCTTCCAACTGGATCTTGGCGTTACGGGCCTGGAAAGTGGCGAAGTTCTGGTTTAAAATTACGGAAATTTCCGACCGTTCGTGGTTCTTGAATAAATTCAGCACCGAGTTGTAACTGAGATTGAACCGGCTGGTTAACTTCTCGATCTGCCGCGGATCGGTACTGGGGAACTCTTCCCTCCGGTAACGGTCCAGATCGGCCAGGATATAAACATAACCCCGCTCGTCAATTCCCCGGCGGCCGGCCCGCCCGGCCATCTGGAAATACTCCAGGGTCGTCAAGGGCCGGAAGGAGACCCCGTCCCATTTGGTGGGCGCGTCAAAGCAAACACTCCGCACCGGGTAGTTGATCCCGACGGCAAAAGTTTCCGTGGCGTACATCACCTTCACCAGGTTCATGCCAAACAGGATCTCCACCAGCTCTTTGAGGGCGGGCAAGAGACCGGCGTGGTGAAAGGCAATCCCCCGCCGGAATATGTATTTCAGCCGGTGGATTGTCGGCCAGTTTTCCAGGGCATATTTTTCGATGATCTGGGCCACCACCGCATCGACCTGCTCTTGCTCGCTTACACTGAGAAAGTTGGCCTTTTCGCTTAATTCCATTGCTTTCAATTCACACTGCATCCGGCTGAAGACAAAATAGAGACAAGGCAGCCCATCCCGCTCCTGGACAGCCCGGACCAAATCCAGATGGGAGAGGGCTTGTTGCCGCCGCGCCGCCGGGGACCGGGTTTCGGTTTCATTATTCTGTTTTTGCTGGCGGGACCAAACCTTGTACAGCTTGTTCAGGGTCGTAATGCCGGTCAGCGGGTGGAAAACCCGGTGTTCCAGCGGAACAATACGGTCGGTTTTCTGCACAACTTTCACTTCATGCCCTTTAATCTCACTGATCCAGGCCGCCAACTCGTGGGCATTGGGGATCGTGGCCGAAAGGCCCAAAAGCCGGATCTCCGGCGGCATGAAAATAATCGATTCTTCCCAAACTGTCCCCCGGCTTTCGTCGGAGAGATAGTGGATCTCATCAAAGACAACGTGGGAAAGGCCAAAAAGTTCCTCTTTCTCCTGTTGTAACATGTTCCGGAAGATTTCCGTCGTCATGATCGTCACATCGGCTTCGGAGTTGATCACAACATCCCCGGTGATAATCCCGACTTTTTCCGCGCCGTACCATTCTTTAAACTCTTTATATTTCTGGTTGGAAAGGGCTTTGATCGGTGCGGTATAAATTACCCGTTTTCCTTCGGCGATCGCCCGGGCAATCAGGTAATCGGCGATCAGTGTTTTCCCGACCCCGGTTGGAGCCGAGACCAGTACGGAATGGCCGTCCATTAAATAATCGATCGCCTCTTTTTGGAAATCATCCAGCACATAATTACGGAAGATCGTTTCGGTCCTTGTCTGCATCCCTTCGTACTCCTCGTCGCTATTTGCTCGTCTTGCCCGTCCGTTCTTTAAGTTTTCCCACGATGAGACGGCGGATTCCTCGCAGTTTCTCATAAACGAATAACCCTGTTAATATTCGCCGTCCACGGTTTAATCCCTTTCCCGGTTCGCCCTTCCCCAAAAGGAAAAGCCCCTTTCGTCGCAACGAAAGAGGCTTTTTCACTATTCCCCGGCCGCGGCCAGTTTCTTCAGGATCTTTTCCTTGAAGAGCGTCTCCACCTTCTCCGGGGTGACCGCGTTGATGATCTCGTCGTCGATCTTTACCACCGGCCCTTTTTCGCATTGTTCCAGACAGAAAGTGGCATGGAGGTTAATCCGGTCTTGTACTTGTTCGCTGGCGGCCAGCTTCATCATTTTCTGTAAAGTATCATAGGCCCCGTCCAGGTAACAACAAGTCCCAACACAGACGGCGATCTCCACTTTGGGCTGTTCACCGTTGATCAACTGGATCTCTTCCCCGGCAATCCGCCCCCGGTTGGTGTAGGTGGTATGCAACGCTTCATGGGCGGCCGAGCTGTTGGGCTCCTTCAGCCAGCGTTCATAGAACTTGGCGACCATCGGGTTGTCCTGGGCCTTCCGGATCTGGGAAAGTTTGTCGGCGTTATAGATCCCTTTGGCCCGCTGTCTTTTCGTCTCCCGGTCGCTCGCAATGGGTTGCCCTGCACCTCCGATACACCCGCCGGGACAAGCCATGACCTCAATCAGGTGGTAATCGGCTTTGCCTTCCCGGATCTCGGCCAGCAGTTTTTTGGCGTTCCCCAGCCCGTGGACCACCGCCACTTTGATCTCCTGTCCGTCAAGCTCAACCGTGGCTTCCTTCCGGTCGGCAAAACCACGGACCGCTTCAAAGTTAATTTGCTCGATGGGTTGGCCGGTCACAAACTCGTGGGCCGCCCGGAGCACCGCCTCCGCCACGCCGCCGGTCGCCCCGAAGATGACCCCGGCCCCCGTCGTGAAACCAAAGGGGGTATCAAAGGACTCGACGTCCAGGCGGTCAAAGACCAGGCCCGCCTCGCGGATCATCCGGGCCAGTTCCTGGGTGGTCAACACCAGATCCACATCGGCGACCCCCTCGGTCGTAAAGTGGGGTAAGGCCGCCTCGTACTTCTTCGCCGTACAGGGCATGATCGAAACCACAAAGATCTCCTCGGGTTTTTTCCCCAAGTCTTTTGCCCAGTACTTCTTCACCAGTGAACCGAACATTTGCTGGGGCGAACGGCAGGAAGAAAGGTTCTTCAAGAAGTCGGCCCCGTTGTGCTCGGCAAATTTAACCCAGCCCGGGCAACAGGAAGTAAACTGGGGCAGTCTTTCCCCGCTTCCCAGCCGCTTGATGAACTCGTTGGTCTCCTCAATAACCGTTAAATCGGCCGCAATTGACGTATCAAAGACCTTGTCAAAGCCCAGCCGTTTAAGCGCGGCAACGATCTTGCCGGTGACAATCTCTCCGGGCGGCAAACCAAACTCTTCGCCCAAAGCAACCCGGACGGCCGGCGCCACCTGCACGACCACTGTTTTCGTGGGATCGTTGATCGCCGCCCAGGCCCGGTCGGTCTCGTCCTTGACCACAATCGCACCGGTCGGACAGACCGCACCGCACTGTCCGCAATTGACACATTCCACCTCGGCCAGGTTCTTTTTGAAGGCGGGGGCCACCACCGTTTTTGACCCACGGCCGACAAAATCCAGCACCCCAATCCCCTGCACTTCCGCGCACATCCGGACACAGTCACCGCAAAGGATGCATTTGTTCGGGTCGCGCACCAAAGAACGGCTGGACCGGTCGAGCGGCAGTTTTACATCCCGCTCTCCAAAGCGGATCTTTTTCACCCCGAACCGGTTGGCGAGATCCTGCAGTTTGCAACTGCCGTTCCGGTCGCAGGTGGTACACTCCCGGTCATGGTTGGCCAGTAACAGTTCGAGCACCGTCCGGCGGACCCGCTGCACCCGGGGGCTGTTGGTCAGGATCTTCATGCCCGGGGTGGGCGGGGTGGAACACGAAGCCATTATTCCCCGGCCTTCAACTTCTACCACGCACATCCGGCACGCCCCGTACAGGCTCAACTCGGAATGGTAGCAGAAGGTCGGAATTTCAATCCCAATCTTTCTGGTCAGTTCCAAAATATTTTTTTCGCCATTTATCTCCACGACTTGGCCGTCGATGAGCACCGTGTTTTTTTGTTCCATCTTTAACCCTCCTTTATCGCCTTAAACGGACAACTGCTGATACAGGCCCCACACCGGATACAGACTGTCTCGTCAATGGTGTACGGTTTTTTAATCTCGCCGCTGATTGCATTAACCGGGCACTGCCGTGCACATTTGCTGCAACCCTTGCATAACTCCGGATCGATCCAGTACCCTTTCAGAGCGGAACAGACCCCGGCGGGACACTTTTTATCCACCACGTGGGCGATGTATTCGTCCTTAAAGTATTTGAGCATGGTTAAAACCGGGTTCGGGGCCGTCTTTCCTAAACCGCAGAGCGAACCGTCGCGGACCGCTTCCGCCAGATCCTGGAGGAGATCCACATCTTCGGGCTGACCCTTGCCGTCCACCGCCCGCTGCAGGATCTCCAGCATCCGTTTGGTTCCTTCCCGGCACGGTACGCATTTCCCGCAAGATTCGTTCTGGGTAAAGTTCATAAAGAAGCGGGCCACCTCCACCAGGCAGGTGCTTTCATCCATTACCACCATGCCCCCGGAGCCGATCATCGCCCCCGCCGCTTGCAATGAGTCAAAATCCAACGGCAGGTCCAGATGTTCCTCGGTCAAACAACCGCCCGACGGCCCGCCGATCTGGACGGCTTTAAACTTTTTGCCGCCCCGGATCCCGCCGCCAATTGCGAATACCACCTGACGGAGGGTGGTACCCAACGGAACTTCGATCAAGCCGGTGTTGGCCACCTGGCCGGTAAGAGCAAAGGTTTTGGTGCCGGCGTTGTTCTTTGTCCCAATCTGACTGAACCAGGCCGCTCCATTCATGATGATCTGGGGGACATTGGCAAAAGTCTCCACGTTGTTAATTACGGTCGGTTTCCCCCACAGACCCGATTGGGCCGGGAACGGCGGTTTCGGCGAAGGCATGCCCCGTTTTCCCTCGATCGAAGCCAGGAGGGCCGTTTCTTCACCGCAAACAAAGGCCCCCGCGCCCTCTTTAATTTTAATGGTAAAGTTAAAGTCCGTCCCCAGGATTTTCCGCCCGAGGAGACCATATTTTTCGGCGTCCGCCACCGCTTTCTTCAGCCGCCGCACCGCCAAGGGGTACTCGGCGCGCACATAGATATAGCCTTCATCGGCACCGACGGCGTAACCGGCAATGGCCATCCCTTCCAGGATCCGGTGGGGATCCCCCTCCAGCAAACTCCGGTCCATAAAGGCACCCGGATCCCCTTCATCACCGTTGCAAACCACATACTTCTGGTCGCCCTTGGCGATCCGAGTCAGCTCCCACTTCCGGCCGGTCGGAAAACCGCCGCCGCCGCGCCCCCGCAGTCCCGACGCGATAATCTCCTGGCAAACCTGCTCCGGCGTCATCGTGGTGATCACCTTGAGTAAGCCCTCATAACCACCGTCGGCAATGTATTCACGGATGTCTTCCGGATCAATCTGCCCGCAATGGGCCAACGTGGTTCGCTGCTGATGACGGTAAAAGGGGATCTCGTGTTCGGCCGCATAAACCTCGCCCGTCACCGGATGACGGTACAAAAGGCGTTCCACCGGTTTCTCATCACGTAACAAAGCATCGACAATCTCGGCCGCATCCTCCGCCTTGACCTTGGTATAAAGGATCCCCGAAGGTTCCAGGCGGACCAATGGCCCCATCTCACAAAAACCATGGCAACCGCTTTTCACGACGGCCACCCCGGTCTCCTCTTTCTCCAGTAATACATCAATGGTAACAAACGCCCCCCGCGCTTCCACTTCCCGCTTGATCGCTTCGTATACTTCCAAAGAGCCGTTGGCCACACACCCGGTCCCTGCACAGACTAAAATCCGGGCCTTCTCCCGCTGAAATCCCCGGCGCCACTCTTCTTTCCACTGTGCCAACTGGTTTGGGCTTTGCTTATTCATCTGTTGCATCCTCCTTTTCCAACTGGTCAATGATGATATTGATCGCCTCCGGCGTCATCTGCCCGTAAATTTTGTCATTGATCATTATCACCGGGGCTAAACCACAGGCACCAAGGCAAGAAACGGTCTCCACCGTGTAACGGAGATCGCCGGTGGTCGCCTTATCCCCTTGCAGATTAACCCGTTTCTTAATCGCTTCCAGCACCGGGTTGGACCCCCGTACATGGCAGGCCGTCCCGTCGCAGACCTTGATCACATATTTCCCCTTGGCCTCCAACGAAAACTGGGCGTAAAAGGTGGCCACCCCATAGACACTGGCCGGCGAAAGACCAAGCGCCGTCGCGATATAGGTCAGGATCTCCTCCGGCAAATAACGGTACTCTTCCTGTACCTCCTGGAGGATGGGGATTAAAGCCGAACGCGACCGTCCCAACCGCGCAATAATCTCATTGACCTTTTCGAACTTCCGTTGGTAGGTTGTGCCGCCGTCTCCCTGCCGGGTCCCGATGATCTCTTCCTGTTTCATTGCTTTCCGTCTCCTTTCCCAAATTAAATGACTAACAACCAAAAGTTACGTTGCGTTTAGAAATAAAGCAGTTCAACCTTTTTCCCTTTTTCCTTCAGCGTTTCCGCGATCTCCTTGACCACCTGCATCTTCAGGGCTAAATTTAAGGGCAAATCCGGGTTCTGGTGCGCCGGATTGATTGCTTTCCCGACCAGAAACTTGATGCTGTCACTCTCCAAAAACAACTTGGACAGTAATGTAACGGCATTTTTCCGCTCCGGACTCTTGGTCTTCCCTTCTTCCTTCTTCAACGCTTCCAACGTTTTACTCAGCGTGATGATTCCTTCGGTCACCAGATCCACCCCCCGTAACCGGCCATAAGGAGGGACTTCCGGATCAAGGTTTTTTAGATCCACTTCGATGTCGCGCCCCCACTCCCGGGCAATAATCGAACTGGTCGTGCCGCCGCAAATTACTTTGCTGCCCAGCTCATCCCGGATCATTTGGGCGATCTTCGCATCATCCTCTTTATTCTGGGGCGGTCCAACCGCCACGGTCAGAGTACGGGGCGTTCTAACCTTGAGTACCAGGGCGGTGGTATCATCCCCCGGTTGCGCCGTATAAAGCTGCGCACAGGCCGTAATCAACCATTTGCTCAGCGTCTCCGCATCGGGGTTTAAATTGACCAGTTTTTCAAGGTATTTGCCCACTTCATCCCATTGCCACCCCAGGTTTAAAACACCGCCGATCCCGGCGTGGATTACCCCGTCTGAAACGGTGACCAGGATATCTCCCGGCTCGACTTGAAACCGGCTTTCCCGGATTTTCCGGCCTTCAATTGCCCGTTCTTCCCAGTCCAGAGCCAAGAGTTTGCCGCCCCGCACAAAAAAGAGGGTCGGATTGTCAAATTCGGCGACGTAACCCTGGCCTTCCCGGGTAATCTTGATGATGGTAAACGTGGAGTAGGCCAGGTTCCTTTTCTGACAGACCGGTAAGGTATGGGAGACGGTTTCGATCGTCTCCTCCAGGGTCGCCCCGTTTTTAATCATGGTCGCGATGATCTTGGCGGTTAAGGTGGCGAGGATATTGGCTTTCACGCCGCTGCCCAAGCCGTCGGCCAGGACCGCCACCACCGCATCGTCGGTCCGGACCACCTCCACGTGGTCCCCGCTGAGCTCTTCCTCGTGCTTGGCCAAACTTGACCATTGGGTATCAATGTAAATGCTCATTGGATGCTCCCGTCCCCGTTTTTAATCATCTTGATTAATTTGGTCAGGAGAACCTTGGTCTCCGCCGTTGTCTCCCCAAGCAAACCCGCGATCTCCTGCGCCACGCGCATCTGTTTGTCGATAACCTCCTGTGCTTTCGTCAAGGTTTCACCCTTCACCAAAGCCAGCCGTTCCCGCTGTTTATGCTCCTTGGTGATATCCACAAAGATCCCGATGAGCACTTCTTCCGTTTCCACATAGAAGATGGCTTGCCAGGTCACAATCCCATAAGCGGGGTAAGCTACCTCCCCGGTAACCAATTCTTTGGTGCGTAACGCCTCTTTAAAGTACACCGGGTCGATCAGGATCTCCAGCTCCTTGCCGACCACCTGTTCCTGCCGGCAGAGGAATTTTTTCTCCGCCGCCGGGTTTACTTCCAGGATCCGCAGGTTGCGGTCGACCACAAAAATGGCGTTCGGCGTCATCGTACAGATTAAACTGGCCCGTGATTCGGCTTTAGTCCGCATATAGGGTATACACATATCGATTTCTGCCAAACCTTCCAGCACGGCAACGGCTTTTTCGCGGCAGGAATTATAACCGCAGGCGCCGCAGTTAAGCTCATCGGCGGGTTTATGCTTCCCCGTCTTGCTGAGCACCGCCCGGATCGCCTCCTCGGTGGGGGTTATTCTGTTCAGCTTCCGTTTGGTATAGACCGTGGCGAGGCGCACTTTGGGATCGTCTTCCGTTGTTGTAGCCGGCTGGTCCGTACCGTTTTGGGCATAACGCAGCAACCGCTCCCGCCGGGCATAAAGACTCAAACTGCTCTCCAGCCCCGGCCCCATCAGACACCCACCGGCACAGGCCAAGAGCTCCACCAGGCGCAAGGAGTTTTTGACCTCTTCAAAACGGGTGAGAAAGTCAATCACCGCGTCCAAGCCATCGATCGCCACTATCTCCTGTGCCAGCAGATCCGTACTCAGCCGGACCGTCTTGGCCAGACCCGCCGGGTGGGGAAAAACCCGGGCGGCGCCGCCGCTACGGTCGAAAGCCCCGTCCGCCATCTCCTCCAAAGCGATCCCTTCCTCCGCCAACATCTCCCTTAATTCCTGGAAAGTCAGGACCGCATCGATACTGCCCTGGAGCTCGGTCCGGCGATATTCATCCTTTTTACTGATGCAGGGGCCGATAAAGACCACTTTCAGGTCCGGGCCGTATCTGGCCTTTAACAGACGGCCGTGGGCGATCATCGGCGAAACCACCGGCGCCAAGTATTTGATAAGCGCCGGATAGTAGCGTTCAATCAGGTTGACCACGACCGGACAACAACTGGTGAGGACCGGCCCGGTCTTCTCTTCGACCAGCCGGAGATGGTCCTGGGCAACCAGTTCCGCCGCTTCCGCCGTCTCGGCCACATACGTAAAGCCAAGCTTCCGGAGGGCGGTCACCAACTGCCCGGGGCGCGAAAACTCATCAAGGGCGACAAAAGAAGGGGCCAGGCTCGCCGCCAGTTTCTGTTTTGCCAGGAAAAAGCTGCGGACCAGTCCTTTTCCGTCGGCCACTTTCTTTGCCTGTTGCGGGCAGACCAAGACACAGCGGCCGTCGGCAATGCACCGGGCTTCCACCACTTCCGCATGGCCTCCGGTGATCTTGATCGCCTTCACCGGACAGGAGCGGACGCACTTGTAACAGTCGCGACAACTGGCTTCTATGGTCGAGATGATGCCCATCGCTCTTCCCCTTCCCTTTGTCTTTGCCCTGGTTACTACTGGCACTATTGCTCGTCACCGGTCATTCGCTTTATTTCCCAGAATGTACTCGTTAAAAAAAGCACCGATCTTTTCTTTCGTGAGGGCAGTATAAACCGTTCCGTCGTAACACACCGTAACCCCGTCTTGGCAATGGCCCAAACAAAAACTGGCTTTCAGTTCAATCTGATCGGCGAGGCCGTGCCGCTCGATCAGCTGTTTTAGTTCTTTGATCACTTCGTAAGATCCCAAGAGATGGCAAGAACTGCCTACACAGACCGAGAGTGTTTTCATCAAACCCCTCCTTGCTGGGCCTTCGCATGTGAACCATTTCACATGTTGGGACAAAAAAATCCCTACGAACCAAGCTTCCTTGCTAAATGGTGGGACAGGGTTAAAACCCCCACCACAATATCTTCGTATTGCACAAGAATCTCCGGGGGCACTTCAAGCCGCACCGGTGCAAAATTCCAAAGGGCCGGGAAACCGGCTTCGACCGCCAGTTCCGCCACCCTTTGTGCCTCCGCCTTCGGCACGGTGATCACCGCAATGTCCAGCCCTAACTTAGCCCGCTGGGCCGCTAACTCCGTAAGGGGAAAAACCTCAAGCTGTGCATTGACGGGCCCCCACTTTGTGGGATCTGTATCAAATAGCGCCGCCACTTCCAGACCATGCTGCTGAAAACCGGAATAACCAGCCAAGGCCATCCCCAGCTTTCCGGCGCCGATGATCCCCAGCCGCCGTTTGCGGTCCATCCCCAAGATTTCTTTGATCTTCATCAAGAGGTAAGACACGTCATAACCGGTCCCGCGGATGCCGAGACTCCCGAAATAAGAAAGATCTTTCCGCAGTTGACTGGGTGTCACGCCAACTTTCTGCGCCATCTCCTCCGAGGAAACCAACACAATATTCTGGTGGCTATATTCGGTTAAAGCCCGCAGATAAAGGGGAAACCGGGCGATGGTCGCTTTGGGAAAGGACACTAATCCTTCCGGCATTCGTTCCTCCCCTCCTCCTTGTGATAATTTTCACAAGCACACCTCAATTGTAACCCATTTTTACGGGTTTGCCAATAACCCCTATGTTAACTGTCCGTAAAGAAAAAACCGGCTGCTAAAGGCCGGTTTTTTTAATTCTTCCGGTCAAGGGTGGAAGTTCACCCTTGTTCTTTCTCTTTAATTAGCGTTTCGGCCCTTTCCCGCTGGTTGGGAAAGAGGTCGGCGGGCACGTGCTCCGGGCCCACCGTCTGCCGGACCATAAAACGTGCACATTTGGTATGTTCCCCGCGGCAGTAATTTCGTTTGTATATGTTGGAAGTAGCCGGCATATTCTTCATCTTATCGTTGAAAAAAGGACAACCCGTAAGCATAGGACAATCAGCCATCACACTACTCCTTTCCTGCTGTTGGTTTAACGGGGTGAAAATGACCATCGCACTTTATTGTAATGAATAAATATTTACTATAAGTTAATATTATGTGAAATCATCTTTAAAAGCGAGCTACCGGCATAAAAATAACCCCTCCGAAACAGGGGTTAAGTCTTTAAATAAAATGGTGCCAAGGGACGGAATCGAACCGCCGACACGGGGATTTTCAGTCCCCTGCTCTACCGACTGAGCTACCTTGGCAACTATTAATGGCGGAGCCGACGGGACTCGAACCCGCGATCTCCAGCGTGACAGGCTGGCATGTTAGCCGACTACACTACGGCTCCAATCTTTTATATTTAAGTGGTGGTCGCGACTGGACTCGAACCAGTGACCTCTGCGATGTGAGCGCAGCGCTCTAACCAACTGAGCCACGCGACCGGTTGTTTCCGGGTAGTAAAGATTATAACATGGTTCTCCAATCGCGTCAATATTTCCGGTAAAAACCTGCCGGTCTCCCGGCAGGTTTAATTGATATCATTTTGGTAGTCCCAAGGGGATTTGAACCCCTGCCGCCGCCGTGAAAGGGCGGTGTCCTAACCCCTAGACGATGGGACCACATGGTGGGTCATCGGCGACTCGAACGCCGGACACCCTGATTAAAAGTCAGGTGCTCTACCGCCTGAGCTAATGACCCGAAAAACAACGCTTTTTTATAATACAATATATTATTCCGGTTGTCAATGGCGTTTCCTTATTTTTTTTGGTTAATTACTTCCTCCCGTTTCTGTTTGAGCATGAAGGAGAGGAGCATTAGACTCTCCCTGAGATGAACATGTTCGACACAGACGGTCTCCGGCACCTTCAGGGCCACCGGGGCAAAATTCCAAATTCCCCACACACCCATTCCCTCAAGCAGAGCCTAAATTCCCGTTTTTTTAATATTTTTCAATATAGCATACTTTGTTATAGTATATAACAATCTTAATCGATTATTCCCTTTTTTGTCCAGGGGTAAAGTCAAAAAAACAAGGCAAAGATTTGAATCCTTGCCTTGTGTTGCACGACCGCCGTCAGAACCGGGTGTTTACCACGTTTTGGACACAGAAGGCGCGTTGCATTGAGTTCACTTTGGGAAAGACATCCACCCCGGTGACCACATCGACCTGGGCCCACTCCGAGACCTTCACCAGAATATGGGCGACCACTTTCTGGCGCAGAATCGCCCGGAACCCAGCATCGAGCTCTTTATCACCATCGTGGCCGTGCCGCCGCGGCCGGGCGGGAACCAGCTGGAAGTCGGTGTCAATATCGATCAAGTGGTTTTGTACCTCGACGAAATCGGAAGGCTTCACCCCCGGAATCTCCACCGTTAACATATAGGGGATGTCTTCGGCAATGTGGCGGACGAAGTTTTCCGGGTCGACATAAAAGACCTGTTTATGAATGACCCCTTGTTTAACCACTTTGTTATGGAAAACATGATCTTCGAAGGGCCCGAGGCGAGCTTCGATCTTATCGATTTTTATTGCGTTGATCGGCGTTTCGTTCTCCACCACAACCTGAGCGACTTTTTCCCCAATCACTTTTAAGACTTTTAGCCGTTCCGTGGTCAAAACCAAATCTTGTTTCCGTACGATCATTGATTCACCTCCCTGACGAAAGAGCACAAAGCTCTTCCTTCTAACGCCATCTTATGATCAAGCGTCCCCTGGTGAACTGTTAGGAAGGTATGATTTCCTGTTCTTATTACATCTGTGTAGTTTCTATGCTACAATAGATTTTATCTGGACTTTGAAACATCCGTTTGCCAAATTACCGTAAAAAAGAGGGATCCATATGTACAACAAACACCGCTCTGCTCTACTTTTATTTCTCACCGCCGCAATCTGGGGCGGAACTTTCATCATTGTCAAAGAGTCGCTCGCCGTTTTGCAGCCGATGGCGGTCATTGCCTACCGGTTTACCATCGCCTTTCTTTTTCTCGCCCTCCTTTACCGTCGCTTGATCAGCAAAAACTGGCGCCCGGCGCTCCGCCCCGGACTTGGCCTCGGTTTCATTCTCACGCTCGCCTTCGCCACCCAGACGATCGGGCTGAAATACACAACTCCTGCGGTCTCAGCTTTACTGACCGGGATGAACGGGGTCTTTGTCGCGCTGATTGAGACCGTTTTCTACCGGAAAAGACTTACCCGTCCGGCTTTCCTTGGTTTAATGGCCGCCACATTCGGCCTCCTCTTGATCACCTGGCCCACGGAGCAGTTCACCCTGGACTTGGGTATTCTGTTGACTTTGGCTTGTGCCCTCCTTTATGCCTGGCATATTGTCGCCCTCGGCCGCGCCGTCGCCGGTTCCGACCCGACAACCCTGACCATTATTCAGTTTGCGGTGGTGGCGACAATCGCCTGGTTCTTTACCCCCGGCGGGTTGTCTGCTCCGCTGCAGATGGGCGCCAAAATTTGGGGAGCCATCTTGTATTTGGCCATTCCGGCTACGGGAATTGCCTTTTTCTGTCAATCCCTGGCGCAACAACGGCTTTCCCCGGTCGCAACCGCGATCATCCTGGCCACCGAACCGGCCTTTGCCACCCTTTTCTCCCTTCTGCTCGGCTACGAACCTTGCACTTTAAAGTTGATCACCGGCGGCCTTCTTCTGATCGGGGGCGCCATTTTAAGTACGGTCGGAGAATCTTTCAAGCCGGAAGCGGGTAAGATGATCGCATGAGATTCACCGAGTGAGGAGCCAAGTTTTTTGCGTTGGATCACCGTCGTTCTTCTGTTGACCATCAGCCTTATATTTTTCCTTGCCCAACCCGGGTGGGGAGCTGCCCCCGCCAAAATAACCATCCTTCTGCTGGACCGGGTTTCCCTCCGGGAATTAACGACCGAAGCCGGTCCCTTTTTGCGGGCCAGGATCAACGAGAGCGCCTGTGCGCTGATCACGACCAATACCGCCGGGACCAGGAGCGCCGGCAACACCCATGCCACCTTGGGCGCCGGTGCCCCCGCCCTCAGTGACCTCGAGGGCGGACTGGCCCTTAATGCCGATGAAACTTGGATGGGCGTCACAGCCGGCCTTCTTTACCAACAGCTCACCGGCGGTCAAAACTTTCCGGCGGGCCAAGTGTTCCTACCGCGTCTACCGGAGGCCTTCCGTTTAAACTTCTCCCCCGTCCGGACGGCCGTCCCTTGTCTCTTGGGGCAGGTGCTCCACGAAAACCAACTCCGTACCGCCGTGATCGGGAACGCGGACCCGGCCCCGCCCGCGGAGGGAATTTCCGCATATACTCCGAACCGGTTTGCCCCGTGGTTGGCCGCCAACCACCGGGGACTGGTCGACTATGGTGACGTCGGTCACCGCACCTTGCAACCGGGGGCCGGTCCCTTACCCTGGGAAACCAATTACCAGTATCTGCTCGCCAAATACCAGGAGTTCAAGGAAAAAGCCGATCTCCTGGTCCTGGAGTTGGGTGATTTTGCCCGCCTTGAAACCATGGCGCCCTATCTGTTTGACCGCCAAATTACCGCTGAAAAGGAGCGATTATTCAGCCGCCTGGATCGATTTTTCCAAACCCTCTGGCCCCTTCTCGACCTGGAACAAGAGATTGTTATCTTGCTGACGCCCACCCCCTCCCTGGCCAACCTTAAACAAGGTTCCTACTTAACGCCCTGCTTCATCTGGGGGAAAGGTTACCCCGCCGGGTTCCTCAGCTCGCCAACGACCCGTCACCCCGGTCTGGTGGCCAATGTTGATTTCGCCCCGACCATTTTCCACCTTTTCAACCTGGAAACACCGGCGCACACCTGGGGCCGGGCGATGACGGCCGGCCATAAAGGGACACTCCCTGGTTTACTGCGGTTTGAAACAAAGCTCAACACCATCGGCCGTTTCCGCCGCCAGGTATTACCGGTCTTTCTGAACGCCGTTGCCTTTTGTTTGCCTTTAACGTTCCTGGCCGTTACTTTAATGAGATTACCGGCCATGCATCCAACCCGGCCGCTCCGTACATATCTGAGGCTTCTGGTCATCTTTTTATCCGCCCAACCCGCCGCCTTACACCTGGCCTCCCAACTACCCTGTTCGACCATTCCCGGTTTTGTGGGGGCAACGCTTGGCCTCGCCCTTGTCCTGACTATCCTCAGTGAACTGCTCAGCCGCTTGTCCCTGGGGCAAACCAAAACAGCCCGGCTTCCTTCGGTACCCACGACGACATCACTTTTCCCCTTGGTGTCCCTGGCCATCCTCACCCCCATCGGGGCCAGCGGGAAACCCGCCTTGCTTCCCGCTTCGGTTCTCGGGCATGATCCCATGCTCGGCGCCCGTTTCTACGGGATCGGCAACGAACTGTCCGGTCTGTTTTTAGGCAGCCTGCTGGGAGCGTTGCTTTGGTATTACAGCCAAAACCGAACACAGCCACGCCGCTGGGCGGCAGTGGTCTTTCTGGCCGCGGTGATCATGCTCTCTCCCCCGCAACTTGGCGCCAATTTTGGTGCCGGTCTTACCGCCATGACCATCACCATGGCCCTTTTCCTTGCTCACCGCCCAAGGAAGTCCTTTTCCGCCCGGCAACTCTTGGTCGGCCTCTTCATCCTTTTTCTCTTTGCCCTTCTCCTCCTGGCTTTTGACTATCTCTTTGCCCAACCGGAACAGCAATCCCATTTCGGCCTGTTACTTGCGGGTTTTAAACGCCGCGGCTTCGCCGCCCTCAGTGAAGTTGTCCGGCGCAAACTCCAAGTCAACCTGCGGCTCCTCGGCTCCCGCTGGACCTTCCTCTTCCTTTCCGCCGTCCTGACCTTTACCGGAAGTTTTTTGGCGGCCAACCGGCCCTTCCCCGCCGACCTCTTCGTTGTTGCTTTCCTGGGCGGCGGTGTGGGTTTGCTCGCCAACGATTCGGGCCTTGTCTTTGCCGCCCTGTTCTTTTACCCCTTGGCCACCACCGGTCTCCTCCTCATGCTGGCCAAAACCGGCGCGAACATAAAAAATAAAAAATAAACGGAGG
Source organism: Capillibacterium thermochitinicola (assembly GCF_013664685.1). Classification (NCBI taxonomy): domain Bacteria; kingdom Bacillati; phylum Bacillota; genus Capillibacterium; species Capillibacterium thermochitinicola. Next base: position 114,855 of record NZ_JAAKDE010000001.1, on the reverse strand, counting down.
CAAACGCCTCCGTTTTATGTTACTGTTGGGTTGGCTGAGTAAAGCCGGGGATCGAACTTAAAACCGACGGACCACCCGGTCCGGAGCTGAGATTTTGTCCCGCTTGCGGGGTATTGACCGTTTGCCGGAAAGCCGAAGAGGCCTGGTAAGCCGCTTGTTCCGCCAAAGACCGCTCGGCGGCTTCGATCATTCTCTTTACCATTTGGCCACCGACGGAACCGCAATCACGCGCGGTCATATACCCCCAGTAATCCCCCTGAATCGGCTGCATGTTGATGTTTAGTTCGTTGGCTACTTCGTACTTGAATTTCTCCATTGCCTGGGCAGCTTCTTTCACGACTAAGGTATTACTTCTTTGACCGGCACCCATATGTAGCACCTCCCTTCGCCCTTAGCTTTCCCAAGCTCAGAGCCGTAAAACTAGTTTTCCTCTGGAGGTTTTGGTGATTATAAACAGGAAACCGCCCGACACTGTAGAGACAAGACGTTGCTCTCCGGCCAGCGGCCGGGATTAAAGCCGATTTTTTTTACCAACAATTTTACCGGCCGCTTCTTCCGTTTGCCGTTCCGGCTGATCAGTCCGGCAGACCAAACGATACCCGGATAAAAAACGCATGAAGAGGCCGGCAACGATTAGAAGGCCGGTAATGATCAAAAGCTGCTTGCCCGAAAGCATCCAGCGGCTGATTACCCCGCCGGTAAACGTCCGGGCGGCCGGGAGTGCTTCGGGTACTTTCACCATTCCCAGCGCCAGATAGGTGTAGAAACCGGCGACCACGGCGTGGAGCACCCGGGCAATGATAAACGGTTTAACCCGCAAGTCCGTCCCATGAACGACACTCATCACCTGCCCCAAAACCGAAAGCCCGCTCCAGGCAATGATGGCCGAAGCGATAATCAGCCGGTCCGCCAGGGCCCCGGCCGTCTTGGCCGCCGCCATCGTCCCGATATCAATCTCAAAGAAGCCTTTGACGACCGCCGCCCCTAATTCCGGATTTAAACCAAAGATTTTCAGCCCGGCTTCCACTACCGGCAGGATATACCGGAGCACTCCCACTTCCGACATCACCTGGTACAAAACGGCAAAAAGAACGATAAATCCACCGATCATCAATAAGGTGGAGACGGAGTCTTTGACCGCATCGGCCAGGAGTTGGCCCAAGGGCCGCCCATCCTCCCGGTAGGCTTTGTGCATCTCCGCCAACGCCCGTTCCCACAGGTTAACAGGAGCCGTTTCTTCCTGCACCGCCGACCGTTCCTCTTTTCTCCCGTAAAAGCGGAAGACAATTCCGACCGTAAAGGCTGCCAGGTAATGGGTGACGGCAATGATTACCCCAAGCTCCGGGTAGCCAAACATGCCGACCGCAACCGCGCCAAACATGAAAAGCGGGTCCGCCGTGTTGGTAAAGGCCAATAACCGCTCGCCTTCAATCCGGGTACAGAGTTTTAACCGCCGGAATTTGGCGGTAATCACCGCATCCATTGGATAACCGGCCGCCAAACCCATGGACAGGGCAAAGGCCCCGACCCCGGGAACATTGAAGACCGGTCGCATCAGTGGTTCCAGGAAGACCCCGATAAAATGTACGACCCCCAAACCGAGCAGGATCTCGGAGAGAATAAAAAAGGGCAAAAGGGAAGGGAGAACTACCTCCGCGAAGATGGCCAGCCCGTCCCGGGCAGCGGCCAGCCCAGCTTTGGGGAAGATTGCCAATGATAAGGTAATCAGCGCGAAACAGAGCGCGGTGAAATAAAAAAGGCCTTTTCGTCCTGAAAATCCCATCCCGGTCACCACAGCCACTCCTCCTTTGCCTCCTCAATTCCAGACTGTTAATTTCTACTCCCCAGCACGATGAAGGCCACGCCCAAGGCCACCAACGCCACTTTATACGGGGAGACCTTCGTCGCCACCGTAATCAAACCCAGGCCGCTAACGAGTAAAAAGACGATCGGCCCCACTAAACCAAGGACCGCATTGAGCTGCAGGGCGATCTCGACTTTTTTTAAACGCAAGAAAAGCAAAGCAGTACCAATCTCCAAACAACCGGAGATAATCCTGAGGACAGCCATCCCCACCAGATTACGGCTTTCGATCCCCTGACACCTCACTTCTGGGCTAAACCCATCAACTTTAGAAGAACGGCCGCCAGTCCGGCCGCCGCCAGTGGACCGACCGGCATTCCTTTGAAAAAGAAGACCCCCAAGACCGTTCCGATCACCAGTCCAATCATGATCTCCGGCTTATAATAGAGTAAATCCAGTCCTTGTCCGGAAAGATAGGCGGCGGTAATTCCCCCGACCACCGCCACCAATCCGGCGGGAGTCAGGAGGACGGCCAGCAGCTCTTTCCCTCCGCACTGGTCTTTGGTCAACGGTACCATGACCGCAATCAAAAGAAAAAGCAACCCCCATTGGAGGGCGTGTCTCTCCAAAACCGCCAGCAATACCGGGCTGTTGAGTAGCTTCAAAACCAACAAGGTGCCGGCACCGGCGGCAACCAGGCTATTTCCAAAGAAAAGGCCGATGCATAAGAATAAAAAAAGGACCAGGTTCGCCTTGAGCATCTATTTCACCCCGCCCACCATTTTTATGTTCTTATTCGGCCAATTATGACTTTTCCCATCCCCATCACCAGGCCGGGAAATAATAAAAAAAACAACCGTCGCCGTCGACAGTTGTTTTTTCGTCTTTTTAAATTACCTCTTTACACTCTTCAACGGAATGGAGGCGTTCGATTTTGGCTCCAACCCCCCGTAACTTCTCCACCATTTTTTCGTAACCCCGGTCGATGTTTTCCGCCCCCGAAACCAGGGTCACCCCATCTGCCATCAAACCGGCAATCACCAGGGCCGCCCCGGCCCGCAGGTCGGTGGTTTCGACCGGGGCCCCACTCAGAGACGGTACCCCTTTGATGATCGCCCGGTCCCGGTCAACGCGCACATCGGCACCCATCCGGGTCAGTTCATCCAAATAGCGAAAACGGTTGTCAAAGATGGTCTCCCGGATAATACTGGTCCCACGGGCAACGGACATCAAAACCCCGAAGGGCTGCTGCAGATCGGTGGGAAAGCCCGGATAAGGAGCGGTCTCCACATCGGTGCTGACCATAGGTTCCGGTGCCGCCACCCGGATCGAGGTCTCCCCTTCTTCCACCAGGGCTCCGGCCTCCCGCAACTTCATGATCGGCGTCCGCAGGTGATCGGGCATCACGTTCTCCAAAACGGCTTCGCCCCGGGTCGCAGCCACCGCCACCATATAGGTGCCGGCCTCAATCCGGTCGGGGATAATCGTATGTTCCGCCCCTCTCAGCCGATCGACCCCTTGGATCCGGATTACTTCCGTCCCGGCCCCCCGGATACGCGCTCCCATCGCATTAAGGAGGACCGCCAAATCAACAATCTCCGGTTCCTTGGCCGCATTCTCCAGAACAAAAGTCCCCGGCGTCAAACTGGCCAAATACATCAGATTAACCGTCGTCCCGACACTACTCCGGTTGATAAAGAAACCGTTCTCTACCGGTTTGCCCATCTTGGCTTTCATCAGACCGTGTTCGATACTGACCTCTGCACCCAAAGACTGAAAACCCTTAATGTGAAAATCAACCGGACGCGGCCCCAGAAAACATCCTCCCGGCAGCGGGACCTCCGCCTCTTTCAAACGGGCCAACATCAACCCGGCCACATAAAAAGACCCCCTGATTTTCCGCGCCAGTTCATAGGGGATCGGTCTACGCCTGAGCCCAGAACCGTTGATCAACACCTTGCCGGGAGCTTGTTCTTCAACTTTCACCCCGATTTCCCGGAGAATATCCGCCAGGATCACGGCGTCCAAATCCTGGGGGAAATTGGTGAGAATTACATCTTCATCGCCTAATGCGGCACCAACCATCAAAGCAAGACTACTGTTTTTCGAACCGCTAATCCGAATCGTACCCTTTAAACGACGACCACCTTCAATCCGAAAAAAAGACATCTAAACCCCCTCGCTTTCCAGATAATACCGAACCAATTCCTCAAGAATTTGATCGCGGTCCAGTTTTCGAATAAGAATGCGGGCGTTTTTATGACTGGTGATGTAGGCCGGATCTCCGGAAAGCAAGTAGCCGACAATCTGATCGAGCGGGTCATAGCCCTTTTCGGTTAAGGCGGCGCATACCTCTTTAAGAACCTTCCTGACGTCTAACGGGTCCTCATCTTTCGGCGCAAAGCGGATGGTCTGGTCATGCATAGGCTTTCCCTCCTTAACACCGAGATACAAAAAGCTCCCCCCATATCTCAGTGGAAATTTTTGTGGTTCACCACTATTATTTGTCTTATTCCAAAAATAACACCTTAAGAAGCAAGTTCATCTTTCTTTAGAAAAAGATTCAGTTCGATCTTACCGGAACCAGTGGTAATCGGAATCGTTAGTGCGGTGTCGATATGTTTAAGAAAATCGGGCACCTTACCATCGCTCAACAGCAAAGGGGGAGTAATGTTACAGCGGTATCCAACTTCCGACAGGTTGGTACTGGCGGTCCCGACGATAATATTCTTCAACTCGCAAAGGGCACTTTTACCCATGGCATCAATCACCGGGTTCTCGACCCCCAACATCCGGCCGATAATATTCTTCCCGGTCTCGACATCCATGCCACAGATGACTTGCCCCTGCAGATCGCCTAGGACTCCTACCAAGACAGCCAGATCGTATTTGGTCAGGGGATGGTCGTTAAAAAAGGGTTTACCGGTTTTAACGTCTGGATCCAGCATCATGGCGATTACGGTATGCACAGCACGGACAAAAGAATCAATATGTTGAAAAGTCATGTGTTTTACCCCCTCTTCTTAGTCCGCAATCTTCGCGGCACCCAATTGTTTCAAAGTAGCAATCACCTGGGCGGGAGCTTCCTGGTTCCGGAAAATATAGGTCCCCGCCACAATAAAATCAGCACCGGCCGCGACAACTTCCGCGGCCGTCGTCTGGTTGATCCCGCCATCCACGCCGATCCGGCAGTTGATACCGTCCGCGTTCACCCTTTGTCGAAGCTGTTGGATCTTGGGCAAAACACCCCGGATCAAACTTTGCCCACCAAACCCGGGGTTTACCGTCATGATCAGGACGATGGACAGTTCAGGCAAGACCAGATCGATCATACTAAGCGGTGTCGCCGGATTCAAAGCCACCCCGGCTTCCAAACCGGACGCCTTAATCTGCTGGACCAAACGGTGAAGATGAAGCGTTCCCTCGGGATGGACAAGCACACGGGCAACGCCCGCCTCTTTGAAGGGTTGGATATAAACCTCCGGGTTGGTCACCATGAGATGGGCTTCAAAGGGAAGTTTGGAATAGGGACGGAGGGCTTTGGCCACCGCCGGCCCGAAAGAAAGGTTGGGAACAAAATGCCCATCCATGATATCGAGGTGAAGCCAATCAGCCGTCGCCACTTTGGCCACTTCCGCACGGAGGTCCGCAAAATCGGCATTTAAAATTGAGGGCGCAACTTCAATACCGGCGATCATGACCAACTCCTTTATCCCGCGTCCGCCGGGGCCGTTGACGTTTCTGCTCCTCCCAGCTTCTCACTTCCGCCAGGAAGGTAAGGTAATTTTCATAACGCCAAGGGTAGATCTTACCCGCCGCGACTGCCGCCTTCACGCCACAATCCGGTTCCTGGTCATGGAAGCAACCCTGAAACCGGCATTCCTGTTCGGCAGCGCCAAACTCCGGAAAGCAACCGGCCAGCTCCGCAGGGGAGATAAAATCCAGATCCAGCTGGCTAAAGCCGGGCGTGTCGACCAGAAAACCCTCCCCTTCCGGCAGGGCTAGGAGTCTTACCTCCCGGGTGGTATGCCGCCCGCGCCCAATTTTGGCGCTGACTGCCCCCGTCGGTTGTTTGACGCCGGGCACGATCATATTAATCAACGCCGACTTGCCGACACCGGAAGGCCCCGCCAAAGTGGTGGTCTCCTTCTGCAAGGCGGCCAGGAGTTCTTCTCTACCCTGCCCGCTTTTGGTGCTTGTACAAAGGGTGGTATACCCTATTCTTCGGTAAGGCTGAGCATTTTCTGAAGCGGTCTTCTCGTCAACCAGATCGGTCTTGTTAAAGAGGAGTAAGGCTGGAAGGTGTAAAGCCGCCAGCATCACGAGCAGCCGGTCGATTAATAAATAGTTGAAATCGGGATTTTTATGCGCAAAAACCACCGCTACTTGGGTAATGTTCGCCACTACGGGGCGTTTCAAGAGGTTACGGCGGGGATGCACACCCTCGATCACACCTTGATCCGGAGCGGTTAACTCATAATCGACCACATCCCCGACGACGATCCCGTCGCTTCGCCGCAGTTTGCCCCGGGGTACTGCGGTAATCGTTCGTCCATCTTCGGTGCTGATATAATAAAAACCCCCGACTATTCTATTGATCCGCCCAACCGGCAAACAAACTCCTCCTGTAACCTAGCTTGGTGCAAATAACTACTCGTGATTGATGGGCTCCTCATTGATGGGCTCCGCTTCGGCCGGCTCCGAATTAAACCCGGCCGGACCGGAACTGACCGTAAATCGCATCTCTGTATTCAACGGCACAACCTCGCCCGGTAAGGGGCTTTGGTCCAAAATATTCCCGCGCGGGTAGGGACTGGTCTTGTAGACCACGGCATCATTAAAGACCAAACCTAAACTGGCCAGTTCGGACTGGACTTTAACCAGTGAAGACCCGATAAAATTCGGCACCTCCACGTATTCCGGCCCCAAACTCCGGTAAATGTCAACGGACGCCCCTTTTTGGATCTTGGTGTTGGGGGCCGGTTTCTGCCTGACAATCCGGTCTTTCGGCACATTCCGGTTACTCTCGGCGTAAACATCGCCTCTCTTCAGCCCCGCTTGGTCCAGCAGGATTTCGGCCTCCGTCAAAGTTTTCCCGGTCAAATCCGGAACCAATACCGTCTCGATCCCGGAACTCAAGACCACATCAATCACGCGCCCGCGCCGGACAATCATCCCCGCCTTGGGCACCTGCGAAAGGACGCCGTCCGGTTGTACCGTATCATCCGGTTCTCGTTTGACCACATTTAACTTTAACCCATTCTCATGGGCAAGACGCTCGGCCACGCTGAACTCAAAACCGACGAAATTGGGGACCGCCACTTCCGCCCGGGGCGGAATCAGGTACAGATAACCCACTCCAGCCAGGCCCAGCGCAATCATGAGCGAGACAAGAACAACACCAAAGGTCTGCAAAGACTGTTTAAAACTCCTTCTCCCTTTCGGAGCTTCGTTCTCTTCAGCCACCACTTCGTGCTCGAGCGTAAAATCAAGGATCTGGGTCGGATAATCTTCGAAATCCATTTCGTCGGGCTTCAAACCGAGAATTTCCTGGATGTCCTTACTCAAGACCAGAGCAGAAGGGTAGCGCCGGTCCAAATCTTTCGCCAGAGCGCGTTTTAGTAAATCAACCACACTTTTCGGGTACTTTGCCGCCAGCCGGTCGAGCAAGGGTGGCTCCTCCTGCAGATGTTTAAGGGCGATCGCGATCGGGCTTTCCCCCGTAAACGGCACTTCCCCGGTGAGCATCTCGTAAAGGACACAGCCCAATGAGTACAGGTCCGACTGGGGGCCAACCGGAAGCCCTTTTGCCTGTTCGGGCGAGAAATACTGCACCGACCCCATGACGACTCCCGTTTGCGTGAACCCGCTCGCCGTCACGGCCCGCGCAATCCCGAAGTCGGTGACCTTAACCAAACCATCCTCCGTGATCAAAATATTATGGGGTTTAATGTCCCGGTGGACTATGTTGTGCTCATGGGCGTGGCGCAAAGCTTCACTGATCTGCAAAGCAATTCTTAAGGCCCGGTTTAAAGAAAAAGGTGCTTCCTCGCGGATTAACTCCTTCAAATTGCGACCGGCAATATATTCCATTACAATATAATGGATGTCGCCATCCTGGCCCACATCGAAAATATTAACCACATTGGAATGGGATAGACTGGCCGCCGCCTGCGCTTCCCGGCGAAACCGCTCGACAAACTCCCGGTCCGCCGAGAACTGTTCCCGTAGAATTTTGATGGCCACCACCCGTTGCAGCAGGGTACATTCGGCCTTATAAACTAAGGCCATTCCCCCTTCGCCGATCAATTCCATAATTCTATATCGATTGCCCAGAAGACGTCCGATCAATCAATTCACCTCAATGGGCCGAAAAACCCCAGTAATAAGTAGTTGTCAACATCCGAAGCAGTCCCGTACCAGCTCTGATTATGTGAACGATGTAACAAAGTGCATCACTACGATGCTGGGTAAATTGAGTAGCGACTCAGATTTTCCCCTCTAGGTTTTTCTCCATGCACAAACCAAATTCCTGCCCTCCAACCAAGACCTTTAGAGAAAAGCAACAATGGCCGAGATGTTATCGATCCCGCCCCGCTCATTGGCCGCGGCCACCAGGCGGTCGGCCACCTCCTGGGGCGAAGCGTCCCCGCCGAGATATTCACAGATTTCAGCGTTGGAGAGCATCACCGTAAGCCCGTCGGAACACAAGAGCAGGCGGTCTCCGGCCTGCACCGCGAACTCCCGGTATTCGGGCTCAACGGGCCCGGCGGTTCCCAGGGCGCGGGTCAAGATATTCCGTTGCGGATGGTTTTTGGCTTCTTCCTCCGTGATCCCACCATTGCGGACAAGCTCCGCCACCAGGGAATGGTCACTGGTCAGTTGGGTGCACTGACCGGCCCGCCAAAGGTAAGCCCGGCTATCGCCGATGTGTGCCACCTTAATCTGGTCCGCTCCCACCTGAACCACAACCACCGTCGTCCCCATCCCCTTGCATTCCTGGTGTTCATCGGCGTAATTCAATAAAGCCTGATTCGCCAGGTTCAACGTGGTCGTGAGCGCCGTTTTAAAATCCGGTGTGGTCGTGTCCAAAGCCAATACTTTTTCCACCACCAGCGCACTGGCCACTTCACCCGCCCGATGGCCACCCATGCCATCGGCCAAGACCAGAAGCGTTCCCTTCCAGCCAATGCTGTCCTCATTATTTGCTCTGACCTTACCAACATGGGAAGCCATTCCGACCTTCACTTTACCCACCTCGCTACTTCCCTTCCGCGCTTAGCCTGATCCTGCTCCAACTGACTCCGGAAAATCCTTTTGTCCAAGCGCCACCACTTTCAGGACGGTCTCCCCCATCCTGATCTCCCCGCCGGGCGCAATCAAGGTACTACTAATGCGGCAGTCATTATAAAATGTCCCGTTGGTACTTCCCAAATCCTTAAGCAGAAAAGTCTTTTTTTTTGGCCTGGTATTGTAAAACAGCATGTTCACGCGAGACCTTGGCGTCTTTTAAGCGGATATGATTCTGGGCCTGACGTCCAATCTTCACGTTCATGGGCGCAAGAAGAAACTCCCGTCCACAGTCGGGCCCGGCGACCACCACTAAAGCCATGGCGGGTTGGGCGGCATTCGCTCGCTTGATCCGGGCGAAGACTTTGGTGTCATCTTCCTTGGTTTCCATATTTTGTTCAGCTTTCCCTGTTCGTTTCGCCCAAGGTAAAACCCATTTATTAAACTTCATTATAACACATCTCCTATTAAAAATAAGTTACATTTTTAGATGTTGACGCAATTGGCCACAGGCCGCGTTAACCTCTGCCCCACGCTCCTGCCGGATACTGGCGGCCACCCCGTGCTCCTGCAAATAACCGAGAAAGCGTTGGCAGACCCACGGCGGCGATGGCCGGTAAGAAGCGCCCGGTACCGGGTTATACGGAATGAGATTCACGTGGCAAAGCCACCCCGCCGCCAGCTCCGCCAGCCGCACCAGGTCGGCCTCTCCGTCGTTCACCCCGTCCAGCATAATATACTCCAGGGTAACCCGGCGTTTGGTCTTGGCGGCATAATCCCGGCAAGCCTGGATAACTTGAGCCAAAGGATAGGTCCGGTTCAAGGGGATCAGTGCTGAACGCAACTGATCGGTGGTTGCATGGAGAGATAAGGCCAGATTAATCTGGAGCTGCTCGTCAGCCAACCGGTAAATCGCCGGGACCACCCCGCTGGTGGAGACGGTCAGATGCCGGGCCGCCATCTGGAGACCGTACTCTGCATTTAAGAGACGGAGGGCCTTTAAAGTCGCCGCGTAGTTGGCCAAAGGCTCCCCCTGGCCCATCGCCACGGCATTGGAGATCCGGGTTTTTTTATCCAACCCGATCTTCCTAACCTGGTCAACGATCTCGCCCGCCGTCAAGTTCCGTTTAAACCCCTGCTGGCCGGTGGCACAAAAGGTACAACCAACCGGACACCCGACTTGCGTCGAAAAACAGACCGTCTTTCTTTTTTCCTCCGGGATATAAACCGCTTCCACCCCGCAGCCATCTGTTAAACGAAATAAATACTTTTTAGTTCCATCGCCCGCTTCTACCGCGCCCGCCACGGTGATGGTACTGACGACCAGACCCCGGTCTTGAAGGCGTTGGCGAAAAAGTGCGGGCAAATTACTCATCTGCCCAAAATCATCAATCCCCTTTTTATATACCCAATCCAATATTTGCTTAGCCCGGTAACGGGGTTCACCAAGCTTGACCACCAAATCTTCCAATTCTTCAAGGTTTAAGCCGATAATCTGCAACGCGGTCCCCCCATTCCACATTGGTGCAAAACACAACACTTTCCTTTTCCGCTTTGCGGCAATCTTTTCCTCCTAAATTATACCCGCGCCGGGCGGAATTTAAAAAGCCCGTAGGGGGTGAACCACCCCTTACGGGCGCTTTGTAGAATAATCTATGTATATAGCAATCTATTGTCTTAACTGGTTATCTGTAATTGGAGCCGAATCCGGTCCGCTACTTTGGCAATGAAAGAGGCCGCCGTCGGGAAGCGTGCTTTATCCGACTGGTAGTGATCGGTTCCAAACATTTTCTTGAACGACTCGCAATTTCCCCGTTCCCAACCGATCTCAATTGTATGCCGAATTGCCGACTCAACCCCGCTGGCCGTCGAGTTGTATTTCTCCGCAATCCGCGGGTAGAGGTTTTTGGTGATATTACCGAGAATATCCTCCTCCTGAATGGCCATGATGATGGCATCCCGCAGATAAGCATAACCGCGGAAATGGGCCGGGACCCCCATTTCGTGAAAGACCTTTGTTACTTCCAACTCCAGTTGCTGGCGGGAAATATTCTTCGCCGGTGTCGGCATCGGGCTATAAAAATTCCGGTTTTCCTTCACAAAGTCCTCTTGGTTACGGCCGAATTGGCGGATCCGTTCCAAGAGCGTTAGGGTGTCAAAAGGTTTAACCATATAATAGACCGCTCCCATTGCAATTAACCGCTGGACCATCGACTCCTGCTCAAAAGCGGTCAACACAATCACTTGCGGTGCATCGCTCATCTCCGCCAAACGCTCCATGACGCCAATCCCGTCCAAATAAGGCATGGTAATGTCCAAAATCAAAACATCGGGCTTTTGGGCTTGAATCAGTTCAATAGCCTGTAAACCGTCATAGGCGATCCCCACCAGCTCCATATCGTCTTGGATTCCAATATGTTCGGCCAACACTTTGCAGAGCTCTCGGTTGTTGTCAGCGAGCACAACCCGAATGCGTTCTTCTGCCAAACACACCCCTCCTCTCTCCAGTTCTTTTCTACACACTTTTACCATTTCCTGCTTGTATAGGCAAAACTTTATGTCTACCTTCCTTCTTTCGGGTCGTGTTTTCCATCGTCATCAGATAGATATCTTTCCAGTCCCGGTCTTGCGGACGCTTCAAAATCGCCTTCTTTTTAAACCCCAGCTTTTGGTAGCAGTGAATCGCGCGGGAGTTGAAGGTATAAACCCGGAGGTACAGCCGGTCAAGGCCCAGTTCGTCAAAGGCGTAGCGCTTAATCTGCTTGAGCGCCAGAGTACCGTAACCCTTATTCCAATAGGCTTTCTCCCCGATCCGGATCCGGAGCTCCGCCTCACGCCCGCGCCAGCAAATATGGGCCAGTTCCAGATCGCCGATCAACTGCCCCTTTTCATCCTCAAGCGCAAAAAGCCGGGTGTTCGTGCTTCGCCTGCTCTCCTCCCACCAGGCGATACACCCGGCCAGATCACATGGTAAACCCAGACCGACCAAGCTTTCCACTTCCGGGTCACTGTTCCACCGGACCAACCGGGAAAGGTCTTCCTTTTCCAACGGACGAAGACGAACGGCAACTGCTTGCTTCGACATGTTCAGCCACTCCTTCTGCAAATAAACTACATCTCGTGCTTTGGTCTTTACTGCAATGCTATGGTCCTACGATGTTGCTTCACCGGTTTGGTGGTATTTTACGTTGCTTGCCCGCGACAATTACCCTAGATCTTCGGTTGTTTTCCCGTTACTCCTCTAAGTAAAAACCGGTAGAGGATAGGTGTTCTGGGCTTTTTAACACCTTTTTCAGTTGGTTACCGCAAATTTATCCCTGAGAAACCGGTAGAAGTTACCCCCGGCCACTTTTCTGATGATCTCCCGTCCGTACCCGGCCGCCGCCAACCCGTGCAGAAAAACGGGGAGACTGCTCACATCGGGCAGATCGGTCGGCGTGCAATCAATCCCGTCAAAATCACTGCCCAGGGCCGGGCAATCCATACCTCCAATCTCAAGCAAGGCTTCCAGATGGGGGATGAGGTCGGCACTGCCGACGGCGCCTGCACCGATAAAAGGGGGGTAAAAGGTAAGCCCCACGGTTCCCCCGGTCGCTGCCACCAAGCGAATCTGTTCCGCGGTTAAGTTCCGCCGGTGGGCATGGACCGGGTCCACATTCGCGTGGGAAACACAGACCGGCTGCCGGGCCAGATCAATCAGATCTATAAAGCTTTTCCGGCCCAGATGCGAAAGGTCCAAAATCATCCCCCGTTCCTCCGCCATCCTGACCACCGCCTTGCCTAACGGGGTCAGGCCTCTATCCTCCGGCACTCCCACCCCGCAGGCAAAAGGGTTGGCCCCGTTCCAGGTCAGCGAGAACATCCGTACCCCTGCTTCATAAAACTCTTCCAGCCGGGAAAGCTCGCCTTCCAATGGCTCCAGTCCTTCCAGGGCCAGGATCACTCCGATCTTCTTTCCGCCGTGCCACGCCTCAAAATCGCCCCGCGACCGGATCCAGATAAGCTCCTCCCGCCAACGGTGATACTCCTGACGCCACCTGGTAATGACAGTTTTGGCCCAAGCATAGGCCGCCGGCCGCTCGCCGGCACAGACCGCTAGCACCTGCAACCAAACCCCGGCTTTTTTTAAACGGGGTATATCAAGCTGGAGGTGGGGGGCATGCCCCAAGCTGCCACCATCCTCCATAATCCGGACCAGGGTATCGGCATGCCCGTCAAGGATCGGTCCAAATTCACTCCTCATCTTTCCTTGATCTTCCCTTTCCTCAATATAAACAAAAAAAAGAACCTATAATAATTTATAGGTCCCGATCTGAGCCGTGGAAAAGAACTAACGCGGTTCAATGATTAGCTTAATGGCTGTTCGTTCTTGTCCTTCAATCATTATGTCCGTAAACGCGGGAATACAAATCAAATCAATCCCACTGGGTGCCACGAAACCACGGGCAATGGCGACGGCTTTCACGGCCTGATTTAGAGCACCGGCCCCAATCGCCTGGATTTCCGCTGCACCTTTCTCCCGTAATACTCCAGCCAATGCTCCGGCCACCGAATTTGGGTTCGATTTTGCCGAAACCTTTAATACTTCCATTGCTTTATTCCCCTCCTAAACCATGTCGACTTTCTTAACTACATCTATTATATTTTATGCCGACCAATAAATTCCTTTTAATTTTATCACTTATTTTAAATTTTTCCGGTAATTAATTCTGTCAATTCGCTTGGTCCGCCCTTGTTCATCCAGTTCAAGATAGACCCCGTTAAGTTCGACGGGTCCTTTTGCAATTTCGAACTTCACCGGTCGTTTGGTGATAAACTTTTGAATCGCCAATTCCTTCTTGACGCCCAAAACTGAATCGGTTGGCCCGCACATCCCAACATCGGTAATGTAGCCGGTCCCACCGGGCAGGATCCGTTCATCGGCGGTCGCCACATGGGTATGGGTTCCGACGACGGCCGAAACCAACCCGTCAAGGTAGTGCGCAAGGGCGATCTTTTCCGAAGTGGCTTCGGCATGAAAATCCACCAACACATAAGGGGTTTTTTCTTTGAGCAGACTGATCTGCTCCTTCGCCACCCGGAAAGGGCAATCCAGCGTTGGCTCCAAATAAACCTGCCCCATTAGACTAAGAACCCCCACCGGATACCCGTTTTTGGCCACAAACAAACCGGCACTTTCGCCCGGGGTCTCCGGCGGGTAATTGGCGGGACGCAACACTTGTTTATATCGGTCGAGGACTTGGTCGATCTCCCGGTGCTTCCAGGTATGGTTACCCAGAGTAATCACGTCCACGCCGCTATGAAAAAGCTCGTCGGCTACCTCCAACGTCAGCCCAAACCCCCCGGCGGCGTTCTCCCCGTTCGCCACCGTTAAATCCGGAGCGTATTGCTGAATCAACTCCGGAAGCAATGTCTTCACCAGCTCCCGCCCCGGCCGACCGACAATGTCCCCCAAAAAGATAATCTTCAAAATTCAGATCCCCCTTGAATAAATCCCCCCCCCGTATTTAGGGGGGGTCCGAGTGATTAAAAATCAAGACGCGGCCTTCTTCACGAATCCCCGTCAGCTCTTTTTTCTGCGGTACTTCCTTCAACTCTTCCAGCATGTGCGCGATCATCTCTTCCTGGAAAAGCAGATCTTCCTCCCCGGCCTCGCCCTCGTCTTCTTTAACCACTTTATTGCCATAGCGGTCGTTAATGATTTTAATGGTTAAAGAGAGTTCATCAGGGGAAAAGGAAGCGATATCCCGTTTAATCTCCAAAAAAGTCAGCGCACCCTGCCGCTTGAAGGTCAGCTCAATAAACTCCGGTTCGATTTGGTCCAAAAGAGCCAGGGTTTCCAGGCTCATCTTTAATTCTTCCCGAAACGCCTGTTTTTCTTCGGCCGAAAACTTATGCCGAAGAATAAAACTGAAAATCAGACTAGAGTCAGCGGGGTTCAATTTCAAGGTGGCAATCTCCGGGTAACGGATCAGTAAAGAAACGATCAAACTCATCGAGCTGGTGAAGGTTTCGCCGTCCCGACTAAATACACCCTTCATTTTCCCACTATTCCTCTCATGGTAATCAAAAGGCAAGTAAGCCACTGAAGTGGCTTACTGCCTTTATTTTGCATAATCGACTGCTCTAATCTCCCGAATCACGACGACTTTAATCTGTCCGGGATATTCCAACTCGGACTCAATTTTCTTGGCCACTTCCCGCGAGATAAAGGCCGCCGCCGCATCATCCACTTTTTCCGGTTTGACCATAATCCTGATTTCCCGTCCGGCCTGGATGGCATAGGCTTTTTCCACGCCATCAAACGAGTCGGCAATCTTCTCCAAGCGCTCCAACCGTTTGATGTAGCTCTCCAGCGTCTCGCGCCTGGCCCCTGGCCGGGCCGCGGAAATCGCATCCGCCGCCTGCACCAAAACGGCTTCGACAGTGTTCGGTTCTATATCACCGTGGTGGGCGGCAATCGCGTGGATGACCGCCGCCGATTCGCGGAACTTTTTCGCAAGATCAGCACCAATCGTAACATGAGGCCCTTCCACCTCATGATCTATGGCCTTTCCAATGTCATGGAGGAGTCCAGCCCGTTTGGCTACATTGACATCGGCCCCCAGCTCTGCCGCAATCATGCCGGCTAAATGCGCAACCTCAATCGAATGTTTCAAGACATTCTGCCCGTAACTGGTCCGGTATTTCAACCGTCCCAACAACCGAATCAACTCTGGGTGGAGATTGGGAATCCCAACCTCAATCGCGGCTTGTTCCCCTTCTTCTTTGATGACCGTCTCCACTTCTTTCCGGGCTTTTTCCACCATCTCTTCGATGCGTGCCGGATGGATCCGGCCATCGGCAATTAAACGTTCTAAGGCAAGCCGTGCGATCTCACGCCGCACGGGGTCAAAACCTGAAAGAATCACCGCCTCGGGAGTATCGTCGATAATGAGATCAATCCCGGTCAAGGTCTCAAGCGCCCGGATATTCCGACCTTCCCGGCCGATGATCCGGCCCTTCATCTCATCATTCGGCAACACCACCACCGACACCGTGGTTTCGGCCACATGATCGGCGGCGTAGCGCTGAATCGCCGTGGCGATTATATCCCGGGCCTTCCGATCGGCCTCTTCCTTAATCTTCGCTTCAAACTCCCGGACTCGGACCGCCATCTCCTGCGCCAGTTCCTTTTTCAGTTCAGAAAAGAGGAACTCCTTTGCTTCCTCGACGGTTAAACCGGAGATCTTCTCCAGTTCTTCGCGTTCCTTTTGTTTCAACTCATGCAGTTCCGCCTTGAGCTTATCCAACTCACTTTCTTTCTTGTTGAGATTGTCCTCTTTTTTCTCCAGCGCTTCGAGCTTGCGGTCGATATTGGCTTCTTTTTGTTCGATCCGTTTCTCCCACCGCTGGATCTCATTACGTCGTTCCCGGATCTCGCGGTCTAAATCATTTTTAATCCGAAGGGCTTCTTCTTTCGCTTCCAGAATGGATTCCCGTTTTTTTGCTTCCGCTTCCCGTTCGGCTTCTTGCAATATCATATTGGCGGTTTCTTCGGCCGACCTTAAATTCATCGCGGTTCTGACCTTTTCCACAACAATACCGCCGGCTATACCCAGAAGAATCAGTAATGCGATCAACCAAAATTCGATCCCCAACACCTCCTTTTTTTAACAAACTCAATACTAAATGAAGCCGAGTAAGAACTCGGCTTCTTGGTGTTCTCCTCCAGCTTTAATTCTATCTTTTTTGAAAAAAGCTGTCAAGACTCCTTATCATAGTCAAAGTAAGGGCGGATTTCTTCAGCCGGGAAACCGGCGGCATACATGCGCCGGGCCCACCGGATGATCGCCCGTTTGTCCTGCGGGGAAAAATCCGCATCCCCAAAGCACTTTTCCCACCAGAACCGGACATTTTCCCGTTCCTTGGCGGGGGGATAGTAAAGATCAAGCCCCTCCTCGACCAGCTGCGGGTCCAGTCCGGCCAGGCACAGCCGTTGACGGATATAGGACCGGCTTTTCTTCGCCGCCAGGTACTTGTCGATCTGTCGCCGAAGATAAATCCCATCATCAAGATAATTCCATTCGCGTAAGCGCGTCACCGCCGTCATGATCTCTTCCCGCCGGTAACCTTTACCTTCCAGTTTACGCTCCATCTCCCAGGTGGAATAATCACGCCTTCCAAGCAGGGTCAAGGCGTAACTGAGCGCCGGTTCTTTCGCATTCATTTTTGCTCAGCCTTGGCCGGACGGCTCGCCTTCGCCTCCCCTTCCTTTAGGGCTTCATCCCCTTTTTTCACCGGCCGCTTCAAGCCACACTTTTCATAAATCTCGGTCTCCACCCGGTCCAAAAGCTCCGGATTCTGCTTCAGAAAGGCAATGGCATTTTCCCGTCCCTGCCCCAAACGGGTCTCCCCATAAGAGAACCACGCGCCACTCTTGTTAACAATATCCTTTTCGACGGCCAAATCAAGAATACAACCGACCTTCGAGATCCCTTCCCCATAGACGATATCAAACTCCGCTTCTTTAAACGGCGGCGCCACCTTGTTTTTGACCACCTTGACCCGGGTCCGGTTCCCGATAAAATCGCTCCCTTGTTTCAGGGTCTCAACGCGTCGCACTTCCAACCGGATGGTGGCGTAAAACTTTAAAGCCCGCCCCCCCGGGGTCACCTCCGGGTTGCCGAACATCACCCCGACCTTCTCCCGGATTTGGTTGATAAAGATCGCCACTGCCTGCGACTTACTGATCGCACCGGTTAATTTCCGCAAAGCCTGGGACATCAGCCGCGCTTGTAAACCCACATGGGAATCGCCCATTTCCCCCTCGATCTCGGCCCGGGGCGTCAACGCCGCCACCGAGTCGATCACGACCACATCGATAGCGCCGCTCCGGACCAGCGCCTCGGCGATCTCCAGCGCCTGCTCTCCCGTATCCGGTTGGGAAATCAGAAGGTTGTCAATATCCACGCCCAGCTTCCGCGCGTATAATGGATCCAGCGCGTGCTCCGCATCGATGAAAGCGGCAATCCCGCCCAGTTTTTGTGCTTCGGCCACCATATGCAAGGCCACGGTGGTTTTTCCTGAGGATTCGGGTCCGTAAATCTCAATCACCCGGCCGCGGGGAATCCCCCCCACTCCCAGCGCCAAGTCTAAAGTAATCGCCCCGGTTGGAATCACATCTATGTTCATCTTGGTGTCCGCTTCCCCCATCCTCATGATCGAACCTTTCCCAAACTGTTTTTCGATCTGGAGGATCGCCACCTCCAATGCTTTCTGTTTCTCATCTACGGCCATCTTTTTGCCTCCTCCAAACATTTGTTCGCCTTGAGTATAACAAAAGTGCACAAAAGTGTCAATCACGATTATTTTGTGAACTTATCCGCCACCTTGGTCGCACCGTAGGAGTCGGGTTTAATTCGCGCGTCAAACCCGCTGCCGGTCACCATCCCCACCACTTCCCTGATGATCTCCTTGGTTCGGCCTTGTTGCCCCACGTCGAGGTGGATCTCGATATTAAAATCGGTTTTGCCCACCGCCATAAACTTCGCGGCCAGACGGGAAGCCACTTCCAAACTGCGGGCAGCCTCCAAAAAGATCCGCTGCTTCATCGAGAGCTGACCCTTCTGCTTCTCCTTGGCGTAATAAAAACGTCCGCCTTTCCCTTCCCGCAAGATCACGACCGCCGTCACATAATAAACGTCCTGCCGCTCCTGGGAATCGGTTCCGACGATCATCTTGTAGGTATCATCGGGATGCTCGTTAATGAACGCGAGGAGATCCCGGAACATCTGGTTGAAACTGAGTCGTCCTTTGCTCGGGCTGATAAAGTTCATCTTCATCCTCTCTTCGTTCAAAAGGCTAAGTCTGGGGCAGACCTTTCAAGTTCTTCCCACAAAGATCGGCTAATGCATAAAACTCCGCCGGCGAAAGGGTCTCTCCCCTTTGCTGGGGATCAAGCCCCAGGGCCCGTAAGGCTTCCATCACGTTTGCTTCTCCTCCCAACTGGGAAAAAATCCCGCGCAATGAATTATAAAGATTTTTACGGCGCGAGGAAAAAACCGTCCGCACCAGGAGGGAGAAACAACGTGCGGTGGCGGGGGAAAACTCCCGCGGACGCGGAGTCAGTTTAACAATCGCCGAATGGACCTTCGGCCTCGGGATAAAGACCGTCGGCGGCACGACCCCGGCCAACTCAACATGGCAATACGACTGGATCATCACCGAAAGGGCACCGTATACCTTGTTGCCGGGCGGCGAAACCATCCGGTCGGCCACTTCCTTTTGCACCAGAAAAACCAGGCGTTGCCACGGGACGCCGGCTTCGAGGAGGTGGAAGATGATCGGGGTGGTTATATAATAGGGCAAATTCGCCACCACTTTCGGGGCGGTCACCGGCGACGGCAGTAAAGCGGCGGGGTCATACTTTAATATATCACCAAAAACCAGCTGCACATTGTCCCGCCCGGCCAGGACTTCCGCCAGGAGCGGCGCGAGCGTGCGGTCGGTCTCCACCGTAATTACCCGCCCGGCCGCCTGGGCTAAAGCGGTCGTCAGGGCACCAACCCCGGTCCCAATCTCCAAAACCACATCCGCGACAGTAAGTTCCGCCGCGTCTACAATTTTACGGAGAATATTGGCATCCGCCAAGAAATTTTGGCCTAATCCTTTTTTCGGCACCACCTGGTACTTGGCCATCAACTGCTGGACTTGGCGGGGAGAAGTTAAATTCAGTCGCTTCTCTTCCGTAATTTTCTACCACCTTACCTGGTAAAGAGGAATCCCTTTCCGTTTTTTATTATGCCTCATTTATTATTTCTACAGGGAAGGACCATCCTTCCCTGTTTTATCAATCAAGCATATGAAGTGACCCCGGCGGGGGTAACAAGGAGTAGTGGAATTAAGCACGAAAACGCCGCCAGGTCCCCTTAAGCCGGAGAATTGCTTGACCGATCCCGCAACAAATTACTGCCGGGCCTTACCTTCAGCCGTTTGAGCAACTCTTCCCCAACGGTCTTGGTTTCCAAAGGATGCCGGTATTTATCAATGATGCCGTTGATCAGCGCGACCGACAGCGACATCAAAGGCCACTGTTCAAGACGGCCGTCAGGCCTTTGCAGATACATCCCGCCCCGTTCCCGGTCGTCCTCCAGGTAAAGCTGGAGAACCTCCTGGTCAAAACGGTCAATCAAAGCGCGCCCGACCTGCTCGCCGGTCCCCACCGGCAGCATCACCGCAAAATCATCGCCATGAATATGGGAAATAAAAATATCCGGTGAATCCAGTTCATCGGTTACTTCCAGGAGCAGCCGGCACAATAAACGCAGGGCCTCATCGCCGGCGCTGAAGCCGTAGCATTGATTGTAGATCCGGAAATTATTGATATCAATAAAGAGCAGATCGCAATCAACGCCCGCCGTTATTCGTTCCGCGATCTCCCGCCGTATGGCATCCCAGCCGGGAAAGCCGGTCAGCGAGTTCTTCGTGGTGGCCCGTCGCTCGGCCATCAGGGTATTTACTTCCGTCAAAATATCCTTGGGTTTAAATGGCTTGATTAACTGCGTGTCAATCCGTACCCCCAGCCCGACCAGGTCGGCCAGGTTAATCTCCTCTTGCGTCAAAAGGATAATCCCGATGTTGCGGGTGGCCGAATGTAATCTCAATTCATAACAGACTTCCAATCCGTCCTTATCCGTCAAATACTGGTCGACAATCACCACGCCCGGTTTAAAATCAAGGGCCTTCGTCAATACCTCATTCCCCTGGGTACACGTGGCCAGCTGATAACCGGCATTCGAAAGCCGAATCACCATTAATTCAGCCAGGTGCGGATCGCTCTCGGCTATCAACACCCTGTCCAGATTCATCAAAAGACCGCTCCTTCCCCTCGCTTTCCCTCCGTATTCAATGGTTCGACGAAAGGCAACCTATTCCTCTTCCTTAACCGGAAAAAACCGGTTTTTTCCCCAACTTTCATCATCCGGGCACTTTACGGAGCCAGAATATAAACTTTCACGCGCTTGCGCCCCCACAGCAACGCCTCGCGGACGGTATCATAACAAACATCGATCCGGTTCCCTTTAATGTCGCTTCCGATATCTTCAGCCGCGGCAAACCCGTACCCTTCGATATAGAGTTTGGTCCCAAGCGGAATCACCTTCGGGTCAACCGCCGCAATCCCGTAAGTTGCCTTTTTCCCCGTGTATGTATAACCGTCGGCATAGATCCCGCACGATTGAGGCCCCGGTTCATAGGCCGTTGCTTCCATGATGAACACATCAGTATAACGGATCGTCTTTCCCCCGGCGACGTTCGCCGTCCGGATCACCGGGCGGGTTCCCCGGGCAATCACTTTCTGCACCGCCGGTTTTTCCACCCGTTCCCCGACCAGCTGCCGGGAGACCTCTTGCCCGTCCTCATAAACCACCGTGTACTCCCGTGCCAGAATCCCGGGTTCGCCGGGGTTAACAACCCGCTGTTTCCCCTTATCCAGATTCGCATCGTTAACATAGGTCACCTTCGGCGTGAACTTTGATTCAATGGTCACACGCTCCGTGGTCACCCGCGTCACCTTTAAACGTAGGCCTGCCCAGACCTGGGCGTCGGCGGGCAAAGAAAGACGGTCCGCCGTCCCCAGGCTGATCCCGGTCCGCTGGAGGGCCTCGGCCACCGTTACCGGGGGCATCCGGACCTCGATTGCTTGTCCATCAGCCTCAATCACGAAATCCACTCCGCGCCGAATCGTAATGGTCATCCCTTCCCGCACCCTTGTCCCTAAACCGGGGGAGACCTCATCACCGGAACGGACAACCACACCGGCTTTGGCCAGCGCCGCCTCGACCGTCGGTGCCGTCGTCGTCAGCTTAACCTGCACACCGTCCACGGTCACCGCGATCGTCTGCAGCCGCCACGCATAAAACAGCAAAAGGAAAAAGGCCAGTCCCGCCAGGATGTTTACCCAATAAGTTCCGGACCGCAAGGGCAACCGCCACCCGGGCGCCCACACCTTCCGCACTTGCAAAATGATCACTCCTCCCAAAGGCTTTTTGTCGCACAAAAAGCCCAGCCCAAGGAGAACCCAAAGCTGGTTCTGTTTCTAAACAATTCCTTCTGCGTTCAACCGTCTCCTGCTGGAAATATGCGGAAAGATTAATCAGCTATTCGGTTTGGTAGGGGCGAATCCGCAGTTCCACCCCGAGCTCGCGGGCGAGCCGCCTGGCGGGTTCCGGATCAAAATTCGGGATCGCTACCACCGACACGATGACCCGCGGGATATACAACTTACTGTCCCGGATAAAACGGAGCAAAGCCGGATAGGCCTCCGGCCCCAGTTCGGAATGGCATAAACGATCGTACATGGCCGCATCGGCCGCATTTAAACTAATCGAAATGACATCCACCAAGCCGGCCAGATGGGGCAGGATCGGCTGTCCCAGCACCGCCTCGGCCAAACCATTGGTGTTAATCCGGATCGGTACCCCGAAACGTTCTTTCAAGGCGCGGGCGACCCCGACCACCACCTCCCACCGGAGTAGAGGCTCGCCGTACCCACAGAAAACAACTTCCCGGTAGGCCGAGACATCACCGGCCGCCGCCAGGACCTCCTCCACCGACGGTTCCCGGTCCAGCCACAGGTCGTACCCGACCCCCCGCTCATTATGGCGAATACAAAAAACACAACGGTTCGGACACCGGTTGGTGATATTTAGATAAAGACGGTCTTCGATTGAATACGCAAAAATATTACCCATCCCTGTGCCTCCCCAATCAGTCGCTCGTTCCTCATTACTATTTTGTCTTTGCCCGCATTTATCCGCCGGAACCAAACGGTGTTTCCTTCTCCGTTGAATTGTTTAGGGTGTCAGCCCGAAACAGGCCGCGCCGTTGTTCCAGGTCAGATCCGCCACCGCCTCCGCCGTCATCCCCAAGAGCTCGGCAACGCGTTCGGCTACCGCCAACAGGTAGGCCGGCTCGTTCCGCCGTCCCCGCCAGGGGTGGGGGGCCAAATAGGGCGCATCGGTTTCGATCAACAAACGATCCGGAGGCAGAGCCGGCACCACTTCCAGCAGTTTCCGGGCATTCTTAAAAGTCACCGGCCCGGCCACCGAGATATGGAGATTCATCTCTAAATAATCGCGGGCTGCTTCTTTGCTCCCGGAATAACAATGCATTACACCCTGGTAACAGCCGCCCTCCGCTTTCAGGGCCGCCACCAAATCGGCGTGGGCTTCCCGCCCGTGAATCACCACCGGTTTTCCGGCCTTCCGCGCCAAGGCCAGCTGGGCCCGGAGAGCTTCCTGTTGCGCCCGGCGGGGTGAATTCTCATAATGGTAATCAAGGCCGATTTCCCCAAGGGCAACGACTTTCGGGTGGGCCATCATCTCTTCCAAACGGTCAAGGTCGGCGGCGGTGACGGCCGCCGCCTCATGCGGATGAATCCCGACCGCAGCGTAAATCCCCTCTTCGGCCTCGGCCAAAGCCAAGGCCCGGCGGGAAGAGGGCAGGTCGTACCCAACCACCAGCATCCGGGCTACCCCCGCGCGGCGCGCCCGCTCTAAAACGGCGGTCAAATCGCCTTGATAAGCTTCGTCGTTCAAGTGACAGTGGGTGTCGAAGAGTCTCATCGGACTTCCGCCCCGTCCCCCACCGTCTTTTCGGGAACAACCAGGGCCAACTGATCGCCATTACTCGCCGCCAGGAGCATGCCCTGGGAGAGGACCCCCCGCAGTTTGGCCGGTTTCAGGTTGGCCACGACCACAATCTCCTTACCGACCAACTCCTCCGGTTGGTAATACTTGGCGATCCCGGCCACAATCTGCCGCTCTTCGCTCCCCAGCCGGACCTGCAAACGCAGCAGTTTATCGGTGCCTTCCAGCCTCTCCGCCGCCAGAACCTTGGCCACCCGCAATTGGATTTTGGCAAACTCTTCATAGGTAATCTGCTCCGGTTCCGCCGCCGGCGGGGCCGCCTTTTCCTGCGGTTGCGCGGGAGCCGGTTTTTCCTTCTCCGCACCGGTCTCCTTTTCCCATTCGATCCGCGGGAAAAGCGGGTCGCCTTTACGTACTTTGGTCCCGGCCGGGTACTGACCCCATTTCCCTCCGGCCACCAACCCCTGGGCGGTCGGGTCCGTATCCAGGCCCAACTGGGCAAAGATCCGGGCCGGGGTCTCCACCAGGAAAGGTGTCAGCAGGACCGCACTCAACCGGATCACTTCGACCATCGTATAAAGGACCGTACCCAGCCGCTCCCGGTTACCCTGTTTATTCAAGCTCCAGGGTGCCGCCTCGTCAATATACTTGTTCGCCCGGCCAATCAGCGCAAAGATGGCGGCCAGAGCGTCGGAGACCTCCAGTTTGTCCATGTGTTTTTGGACTTTTTCCAAAGTCAGGTTGGCCTCCGCGATCAAGGCTTCTTCCAATGGTCCGTACCCCCCGGGCGCGGGAACCACTCCGCCGGCGAACTTCTCCACCATCGAGAGGGTACGGTGCAAAAGATTCCCCAGGTCGTTAGCCAAATCTGTATTAATCCGGAGGACCAGCGCCTCTTCCGAATAGACGCCGTCCGCCCCAAAGGGCACCTCCCGCAGAAGAAAATACCGGACCGCATCCAATCCGTATTTCTCCACCAAAACCACCGGATCGATCACATTCCCCTTGGATTTGGACATTTTCCCGCCGTCCAAAACCAGCCAGCCGTGGCCAAAAACCTGCTTCGGTAAAGGCAAGCCCAACGCCATCAAGATGATCGGCCAGATGATCGTGTGGAAGCGGACAATCTCTTTCCCGACCAGGTGCAGGTCGGCCGGCCAGAACCGGTCAAAAAGGCCGCCTTTCCCCGCCTCGTCAGGGTAACCTAAAGCCGTAATATAATTGGTCAAGGCGTCAAGCCAAACGTAGATCACATGCTTTTGGTCAAAGGGGACGGGAATCCCCCACGAAAAAGTCGTCCGCGAAACACAAAGATCTTCCAGGCCCGGCCGCAAAAAATTGTTGATCATCTCGTTTTTCCGCGAAACCGGCTGGATGAAATCGGGATTCGCTTCAATGTGGGCCATCAGGCGGTCCGCATATTTTGACAAGCGGAAAAAGTAGCTTTCCTCACGGACTTTTTCCACTTCGCGCCCGCAATCCGGACATTTCCCGTCCACCAGCTGGCGTTCCAGCCAAAAGGCTTCGCACGGTGTACAGTAGAGGCCTTCGTACTCACTTTTGTAAATATCCCCTTGATCGTACAACCGTTGGAAGATGCGCTGCACTTTTTCGGTGTGGCGGGGCTCGGTTGTCCGGATAAAATCATCGTTGCTAATTTTCAGTAATTTCCATAAAGATTTAATATTGTCGACAATCTCGTCAACAAACGCCTGTGGCGTTTTACCCGCCGCCTCCGCCCGGCGCTGGATCTTTTGCCCGTGCTCATCGGTGCCGGTAAGGAAATAAACATCCTCCCCCAGCAGCCGGTGGTAACGGGCCAACGCATCGGCGACCACCGTTGTGTAGGCATGACCAATATGTAAATTGTCACTGGGATAGTAAATTGGTGTTGTCACATAGAATTTCCCCATACCGAACTCCTCCTTAAAATTTGGTAATAAAAAAACCTCTCCACCCAAAGGACAATGCTTTGGGGGCGAGGATTTCCCGCGGTACCACCCCAATTCTCTCTGTAAAACAGAGACTTGGCGGACAGGGTCCAGCCCTGGCCTTGCGCGTTAACGGGCGCCACCGGTACACCTACTGGCGGACTGCTCCCCTTTCAGTGTACTGCTCCGGGTCCATCTTCGTCCCTCCGTCCCCGGCCGGCTCCCACCATCCCGGCTCGCTGTCTACGCTTCAGGAAGACTACTCCTACCCTTCATTGCTTTTTAAGGCTATCCAGTGTTTATTAATATATTAATACCCATTGTCAACCGGTTTGTCAAGTTTTAAGCCGTTATGATAAAAATTCCCAAATTAATTATTCCCACCATTGACTTAGTTTGGAAAATAAGGTACAATTAGCTTGTAGTTGATTGTCGAATCTTATCGGAAAAGGAGGAATAGATCATGATGAAATCCACCGGAATTGTCCGTAAGGTAGATGAGTTGGGCCGGGTTGTTATTCCCATCGAATTACGTCGCACCCTTCGCATCGAAGAGAAAGATGCTTTAGAGATTTACGTCGACGGGGAAAGAATTATCCTCAAGAAATATGAACCAGCCTGTATCTTTTGCGGAAATGCCGATAATGTCCGAAATTTCAAGGAAAAAAACATCTGCCAGGATTGTTTGGATGCCATGAAAGTCGTCTCTTAATCTGTCCTTTTCCATAATCCTTTCGATTCAGATGTTGGCTTCACTGTTTCGGAAAACAAGGGGGAGTTAATCCCCTTTTCTTTTTTGGTAGTACTGATAAAGGTCGCTTCGGGACAGATTGTCCCGCTGGGCAATCTCGCGAATCACGGCGGAGGCTTTCTCCCCGGCGCGGCAGCGTTGTTGTATTTCCTGGTATAAACACTCATAGTCGGCCGCCTCCGGCTCCTCCTCGGCTTCCGGCGAACGGCCCGCCAACACCAGCGTAAATTCGCCTCTTACATCCCGGGCCGACCAGACCCGGACCGCCTCCGCCAGCGTTCCCCGCCAGAATTCTTCAAATTTCTTCGTTAATTCCCGGGCAATCACCACCGGCCGCTCCGGGCCAAGCTGCCGGGCAAGAAGCTCGAGGGTTTCGGTTAAACGATGGGGAGCTTCATAAAGGACAATGGTCCGTTCTTCACCGGCCAGGGCGGCCAGACGGGCTTTTTTCTCCTTTGGCTTCCGGGGCAAAAAACCTTCGAAGACAAACCGGTGGGTGGGCAGACCGGAAGCCACCAGCGCCGCCAGGCAAGCCGAAACTCCGGGCACCGGGACGACCTGAATGCCGGACGCCACTGCTTTTGCCACCAAAACAGCGCCGGGATCGGAGAGCCCCGGCGTCCCCGCATCACTGACCACTGCAATCTGCGCCCCGTTTTTCAGGTACTCCAGCAGCAGCGCCGCCCTTTCCTGTTCCTTCTCCCGGTAATAACTGACGATCCGCTGCTGAATACCAAGGTGAGCCAGGAGTTTCCTGGTCTGCCGGGTATCCTCGGCGGCGATTAAATCCACTTCTTTCAAGATCCGGGCCGCCCGGGGGGTTAAATCCTCCAGATTACCGATGGGGGTGGTGACCAAGTACAAACACCCGGCCACCGGTTCGCCTTGCGGTTGATTGCTCGCCCTGTATTCCTCGTTCATCGACCCTCTTCTCCATTCTACCCGTCTTCTTTCTGCTAATCACGCCGGCCGGTAAAAATCCTCTTTGGGCCGGACCCAACGGCCGACTCGGCCGCCTTACTGGCGGCCTGCTCCGTACGCCACCACCGCTCCTGAAGAAAGATCAGGGCAAAGAAGGGAATATAGAAAAGGCTGGCTTTTAAAGTATTCCACTGGTGATAACGGATGAGGCCCCACTGCACAAAGAGCCATTCGCCCACGGCATTGGCCCCAATCCAAACGAACCAGTTCAACCAAGCCCAACGGGGATACCGTCTCGACAAATAAACGGCAAACCCCCCTTGTGGGGGGGCAATACCCAAATCAGACCAGAGACTTAAACCGCCGGTCGTCGGCCCGATGTATTCCCATTGGCCGAGAGTGACCCCCAGCAGGTCGGTAATGGTCGCCAGTAAAGCCGTGAAAACGATGGTTGGGTATAAGTCACGCCACTCCCGCCGCGGGACGACGAGAAGAAAAACAAACCATAAACCAACTCCGACCAACCGGTAAGCCAGAAGGATCCCCCCTCCGGTTCCACCGCTTCAGTCCTCCAGTCCCCGAAACGCCCCTGCCGAAAACTGCCGGCGGTTATGGTTGGTCGGTTCCTGCCGGCTGCTCCGCCACCGGAGGAAAGACCATGTATTCGGGGCGCAAAAAGTCGGTCCGCCGCGCGGAAAGCGTATTCAAAAAGGCACTGAAACGGGGAACATTACTTCTTTGTTGGTAATTAAACCGTCCGTTCCGCCATTCAAACCCGTAAACGGTTCCTTCTTCATTATTCTGTCCTTCCCGCGCAAATCCATAGAGCCAAAGTTCACCATTGATCGAACTCAGCAGCAGGTCGTCATAGACCAGATCCATCTCGTGGGCACGTTTCCAAGCCGGCCCTTGTTTGGCGTAGATCTCCAGCCGCAATTTACGGCTCCTCGTTTTCAGATCGTACTCCCGGTGGAGAAAGATGATCTCCGTCTCCCGGCCCTCCAAAATATCGGCGAGGTAAACGCCACTGGCCGGTTCCCCGTCCCCCAGGTTGGAAAAGGCCGGACCAAGCTCTTGCAGTTGTAACCACCCATTCTCTTGCCGCAAAAGGCCGACCCGGTATTCGGGCCACCCCCAGAGGTTGTCATCGGTCCGCATTAACAGTAAAGCCTCTTCTTTCCCGTCGCGGTCCAGATCCCGCACCACCCAGTGGTGGATCCGGAAAGGCGTCAAGTATTTAAAAATATAATCGACCAGTGGTCCGGAAAAATTGGCGTCGGGCAAACGATTGGCAAAAGGATCAACCTTCTCGTGGAAGGTCTGAAAGAGCAGGTATTCATAGCCGCCGGCCGACCAGACCGGTTCTTCAATATGGTAATAACGTTCTTTATAACCCCTGGTCGTCAGTACTTCTTCCCCGGCGGGCGCAAAAGCCCCGAATTCATGGTAGGCCCCTTCCGGGTAGGCCGAATAGACCTTTGTCTTCAGTAGTCCCGTTCCCTTATCCAAATCGGCGGTGATCACCTGATAGCTAAGGGTCCGGTTCTCATATTTCTCGAGTAACTGCAGATGCCAATTGGCATTAAAAACGGCGGCTTCCTCCATATAGAGGCCGTTATTGTTCAAGATGGTCAGTTTTAAGGAGGGCAGTTCCAGGCCGTTACCTAAAAACGCCAGATGGTTCAGGCCCTTACCCGGTAAAATATAGAGCGATTTGTACAAGTACCCTTCCTGGTCGCGCGCCCGGCCGTAAGCTTGAAAGGGCAGCGGCACCAACCGGTAACGGCAACGTTCAAAATCCCAGTCGGCCATGGCGGCCTGGATCATAATTTTGCTGGGACTGCTGGCCGACGGAACCAGATATGTAAAGACATATTCTTCATCGATATCATCATCCAGGGCTTGCTCCACCTCCCACTCGAGCAGGTTGGCGTTCCCGGGCAGTAAAGGCAGGATCGCCCGCACCCCGGAAGGAATCTCCGCCAGTTTGTTTAAGGCCTTGCCCCAGCACATGGTGGTCCGCTCCTTTTTGGCCTCCGGCCCGAAGAGGACCGGGCGCTGCCGGGAGCGGGAAAAATGACGGTAGTCCTCCCGGGTCATCTGATAGGCGTCCGTTCCGCCTTTTAATTGGTGATCCCGCAGGTCCCACACCCGGCTGGTTACCGTCAGCACATTACTGTTGGGGTTTCCACCGAGATAATTCACCTCATGGACGACAAACTGGCCTTCATAGTCCATAAACTGGAGATCATACTGACCCCGGGCGGTAAACACCGCAATATAACAGTTATTCTTGTATTTATGCATCGTTAACTCGGCATGGGAGGAGCCTTCCGGTTGAAAGATGGTCCAGAACTCCAAGATCCCGTCGCCATCCAAGTCATCCACATGAAGAATGCGGTAAGAATAGCCGGTGTCACCGAATTTCATCTTACCACCGGTTTTGCTGCTCCCCTTCCCGAGGTTCACGTAGTAGACCTCTTGGTAACGCCCGTCAATCAAATCGAGCAATGTGAGGGCAAAGTTATCCTTCAGCGTATAAAGCACCAGGTACTCGCCATCCGGATCCGGATCAAACTCGGCCAGGGCGAAACACTGGATAATATTGGCACCAAGGGGCAGATAATTCAGGAGATCGCTGTTGGCTTGCGCCGCAAGGGGGGAAAGGACCATTAATAGTAGCGCGAAACAAAAAAAGAAAACACCCCGGCTTTTTCTCATTAGCGTAATCCCTCCTTTCTTTTTTAATTCCACATCCTGTCGGAACATCCTTTTGTTCACCAAAAAAAATAAGGCCGGGCGGCCCTTAATTAAACTCCACTTTATGGAAGACTTTCTTTCCCTTTTGCAAAAGCAAGCCGGACTCCTGGTAATCCTGGGGTTGAATTATCATGCCCACTTCAGTGACGGGTTTTTGGTTAAGCTGTAAACCTCCTTGGTCGATCAAACGGCGGCCTTCCTTTTTCGATGGGACCAAACCCGTCAGGACCAAAAGGTCGAGCAGGGGAATCCCAGCGGGGTAGGCGGCCCTTTGCACTTTGGTGACGGGCACCGCCGCACCGCCTTGGCCTCCTTCCGCAAACAGACGCTCGGCCGTTTCTTGGGCTTTGCGGGCCTCTTCCTCCCCGTGGGCCAGCTTGGTTACTTCAAAGGCCAGGATCTTTTTGGCTTCGTTGATCTCTTTGTCGCGCAAAGCCCCCAGCCTTCTCACCTCATCCATCGGCAGGAAGGTAAAGCAGGCTAAAAAGCGTTCCACATCATCGTCGTGGGTGTTCCGCCAGTATTGATAAAAGTCAAAGGGCGTGGTCTTGGCCGGATCCAGCCAGACCGCACCGGCTTCGGTCTTGCCCATCTTCTTTCCGCTGGCCGTTGTCAACAATGGCCAGGTCAGACCATAGGCCTCTTTCCCTTCCAAGCGCCGGATCAGGTCGGTCCCCGCCAGGATATTTGACCATTGGTCATCGCCGCCCATCTGCAAAATGCAACCATATTTCCGGTGCAAAACCAGAAAGTCGTAAGCTTGCAACAGCATGTAGTTAAACTCGATAAAGGAGAGTCCCCGTTCCATGCGGGCCCGGAAGCACTCGGCAGTTAACATCCGGTTCACCGAAAATTGGGACCCGATCTCACGCAGAAACTCAATATAGTTTAATGGAAGGATCCAGTCGGCGTTATTGACCAGTAAAGCCCGGCCGCTTTCGAAATCCAAGTAGTGGCTGAGTTGTTTTTTGATCCGCTCCGCATTCCGGTTGATCACTTCGACGGAGAGCATCTGGCGCAGTTCAGTCCGGCCGCTCGGATCGCCGATCATAACCGTCCCGCCTCCTACCAACGCGATCGGACGGTGGCCCGCCCTTTGGAGATGGGCCAGGCCCATAATTCCCATCAAGTGGCCGACATGGAGGCTGTCGGCCGTCGGATCAAAACCCACATAGCCGGTGACTTCCCCGGATGCCAGCGCATTACGGAGCTCATCCTCATGGGTAACTTGCTTGAAGAATCCCCTTTCCTTTAAAAGATCCAATGCGTTTGCCAACACTCACTACCTCCCCGTAAAAATAAAAACTCCCGTCCCGGTAGGGACGAGAGGTTGCTCGCGGTACCACCCTAATTGCCATTCATGTAAAGAATGGCCACTCATTGGATAACGGCTGACGCCGGAAAACTCTACTAATGCCGGAGGCAGGTTCAAGTTTTCGTTCTCCCGGGGGTAACTTCAGAAACGGCCGCACCGGTTTGCACCAACCACCGGCTCTCTTTTGTCGAAACCGGTTCCTACTTCACCCGATCCTCGAAACACTTATGGAATTTGGCCTTATCTTACCACGCGGCTGATCCTTTGTCAACGGCGGGATTTTCCATTCCCGCCAAAACTTTCCTTCCGTCACACGCCGTTCAACAGGTTTTTTTCTTCTGGTAGACCGCGGCGGCACTCTCCCCGTAACAAGCCCTTGCCTCACAGACCTGATTTTTGCCGCTCTTTTTCGCCAGGGCATTGGCTTCTTCCGCCTTCCGGAGCAGCTCTTCCAAGTTCTTCCCGTCCTCGGGGAAGCTGGCCACCCCCACCGATATCGTAATCGGAAAAAGCCAGTCCCGCGTGGTCTCTTCCACCAGAAGCCGTAAGCGTTCGCCAACACGCACGGCTTTCCGGCGGTCGGCACCGGGGAGGACAATTAAAAACTCATCTCCCGAAAACCAGCGGGCCAAAAAATCACCCCGCCGCAACTGGCTGGCCAGAATCTCACCGAGTTTCCGGATCATACAGTTACCCTTCTGGTAGCTGACGTCATTATACTGCCGGAGGTTGTCCCCGTCCACAAAGAGGATGCTGAACGGGGCCTGCTCCTTAAGGGATTTATTTAGCTTTTCCCCCAGGACAGTCTGGGCCGCCCGGTGGTTGGGCAAACCGGAGACATCATCGCAAAGGGCCAGGTTTTGGGCTTGGTCAAGCAGCAAATAACTTTCGGCAATATGCGGCACCAGAGTAGTCAGGAGTTCTTCCACCGCCCCCGAATCCTTCTCCGTGCTTTCCGTTTCCGGTAAAAAATGATGAAAAACCAGACGCAAAAAGGCCGTCATTTCCTTTTCGCCTGGACCATATCCGATCACATTAGTCCGAAAATCGGGACTAAGACCGCCCCTCGTCGCCACCCGCCTGCTGTAAACGACCTGCAACCGACCGGTAATCATCAGCGCCCGTCTTGGCGTGAGCCCCGGATATAACAGTAATAACCGATCGTCGGCAAGCCGGACCGGGATAATCTTTATCTTCTTTCTCTGCACCTTTAATTCCAGCGTCAAATCGGTGAGTGCTTCCTTTAGTCTCGGGAACATTTCTCCCGCCCAATCCGGTTGTTGGGAGAACCGTAGAAAGACAATGGCACCCTGGTCGGCATGGCGCTTTTCTTTCAACGCCTTCATTAACCCAAAAAGGTTGAGAAAACCAGTTTGCGGATCACAATAAAACCCTGGTTTTAAAAGAATGGGTACCGTCCCCTTTACCTGGATTATAACGCGAAAATGAATATTAAATTTTCGTTAGTTTACATAGTATAAATTATATCCATTTATTACTAAATTGTCAAGAGAAATAAACAATTTATGTTTACTCGGTCCACCGTTCTTCGGTCGCCGCGGACCACCTTGCCCAAGGGGGCTCCTCCACCGCTGCGGTAAAGAGCGGGCGGACGTGGCCAAAGAAGACCAGGCCACCGACGGGCAGGAGCACGAGCAACAAGCCAAGCACGGCGTTGATCACCATGCGCAACCGGACCCCAACATCAACCACCGACTGAAGGACGGGAGACAGGAGATTAAAACTGACCAGCGCCAATAAGCCGACACAAAGAAGAAAGACCCAAAAAGCCTGCACCGAATACCAGGCCCACGACCGGCAGGCCAAAAGGCCGACGCCGGTGACCAGTAGCCAACCGGCAAAAGGTAGATAAAAGACCGGAAAAAAGGGAAAACCGAACGTGAAAACAAAAGATGCCCAGTCCCGCGCCCAAAAATAACCGAAAATCGGGAGGAAAAGCCCGCCTGCCCCAAAGAGCAGCAACAACAGACCGCAGACGAAGATTATTGCTTTCCGCATCAGCACTCATTCCTTTCCGCCGTGTTATGGTTTAATTT
This sequence comes from Capillibacterium thermochitinicola, assembly GCF_013664685.1. NCBI lineage: Bacteria > Bacillati > Bacillota > Capillibacterium > Capillibacterium thermochitinicola. Next base: position 81,397 of record NZ_JAAKDE010000001.1, on the reverse strand, counting down.
CGCTCTTTCCCCGCCGGTTCCTTTCGTCCGTTGAAGTCCGGACGATTTCACCGGATGATAATTTTGATCCGAACCGTTTATAATATGGAAAGAAAGGAGGGACGCGATGAAAAGTTTTCTTGAGAAATCATTGGTTTTTGGCTTGGGCACCTTCTCGCTAACCCGCGAAAAGGCGGAGAAGTTCCTCCGCGACTTGGAAGAACGGGGCGAAGTCACCGCGGCCGAAGGGAAAAGAATCCTCAATGAGCTGATGGAAAAGGGCGAACAGGAAAAAAAAGCGCTCCAGGAGACAATCCAGCAAACGGTTGGCGAAATCATGAAAAACCTCGGCTACATCAGGAAGGAAGAGTACACTGCTTTAGAAGAACGGGTTAAAGAGTTGGAAGCACGTTTATACGGTGCGCCGACGGCGGGCGAAACAACCGAATAAAGCTTCGTTCGCCAAATTGGCCGCACCTTTTTCTTGCCTCCGCCACCCAGGAAAGACACCCGCCTTCACAGTCAAGAAACAGATGCGCGTGCCAAGTTCACCCAGTCGATCCGGGATCCGTATCAAAACGATCAGACGAACCCGGGTCGTTTTGTTATTGAACATTCCCCACCTAAACGGAAATCGTCCTTGAACGGGCGAAATAAAATATTGCATATTTGTTAAATCTCTTTTTCCGCCCTGTATCTTGTTATAATATGAAATAGTAATTGCGTACGCCCAACCTCAACCGCACGATCGAATTTAAACAAGGAGGTATCTTGTATTGGAAGTTTTACTCGCATCCATCCAGGCAATAACGTGGAAATCTTTGGTGATGTTTGTTATCGGCGGAGTCTTGATCTACCTTGCCATCAAGAAAGACTATGAACCCCTGTTGTTACTACCAATCGGCTTCGGTGCCATCCTGGCCAACATTCCCTTTTCTTCGGCCATCGGCGAAAACGGCTTTCTAACTATCCTTTATAACGCAGGAATCCACACGGAACTTTTTCCGGTTTTGATCTTTATTGCCATCGGCGCCATGATCGATTTCGGTCCGCTTCTGCAACAGCCTTTCATGCTCTTCTTTGGTGCCGCCGCCCAGTTTGGGATCTTTATGACAGCCCTTCTGGCCCGCGGATTGGGTTTTTCCCTGAAAGAAGCGGTCTCCATCGGGATCATCGGTGCCGCCGACGGTCCGACCTCGATCTATGTGGCCAATCTCTTCGCCGGCGAGTTGATTGGACCCATCACCGTCGCCGCCTACTCCTACATGTCACTGGTCCCGTTGATCCAACCGCCGGTGATTAAAGCCCTGACTACGCCGGAGGAGCGCAGGATTCCGATGGATCTTAATCTGCACAAGGTCTCGAAAACCACCCGGATTCTCTTTCCCATCGTCGTCACGATGGTCGCGGGGTTGATTGCCCCGATGAGCGTCGCGCTGGTCGGTTCGCTCATGTTCGGTAACCTCATCCGGGAATGCGGCGTCCTGGACAGGCTCTCCAAAGCCGCCCAGAACGAACTCTCCAACCTGGTCACGCTCCTCCTTGGGATTACCATCGGTTCCACCATGATCGCCGAGAAGTTTTTAACCTGGAAAACCATCATGATTCTCATGATGGGGCTCTTTGCCTTTATCTTTGATACGGCAGGCGGGGTTTTGTTCGCCAAACTCCTCAACCTTTTCCTTCCCCGGAAGGTCAACCCGATGATAGGGGCGGCCGGAATCTCCGCATTCCCCATGTCCGCCCGGGTGATTCAGAAGATGGCGCAAAAGGAGAATCCCGGCAATTTCGTTCTGATGCAGGCCGTAGGGGCCAACGTCGCGGGGCAGGTCGGTTCCATTCTCGCCGCCGGAGTCCTCATCTATCTTGTCAGCTCCCTCGGATTATAGTAAAAAGGAGGTTCTGTGAATGTCCGATAATATAGTCACCACTTTACGCATCCTGCTGCAGAGCCTGGCCGTGACCTTTTTCGGCATGATCATTATCTATTCGGCCATCAAATTACTGGTTAAATATTTCCCGGAGGATAAAGAAGAACAATAGGGTCCAAACCTAACCCTGTGCGGGAAATTATCAGTCTGAACGCCCCTTTTTACTATGAAGGGGCGTTTTGCTTCTCCCCCTGTCTTTTTCCCGGAAAAACAGTGTTTTTTCCGGATTGCTTTTTGGCAAGGGAAACATATGCTTGAATCAAGGAATTGCCACCTCCAAGCCGTTGGTCGCTGGTAATTCTCGCGACTTGAACAAAGGGGGTGTTTTTATTTTAGGACCTGGCAGTTAACGGTAGCCACCGGATCTTCCGCACGTCCCAACGGCAGTCGGACTAAATAAATTTGGGAGATGAAACGATGAGGAGGCTACCTCCGCACAAACGGGATACCGTCCAGTTGCTCCTGAACGATACCCCCGAAAATTGTTCCGCGCTTTTCCTACTCAACTCGGAACGCAGTGAAGTCTCTGCAACAACAAGATGCCGGGCTGTTCCGGCAAGTCTTTGCCGCCGAGGATTGGCTGTGGGAATTCTTCCCTTCCGTTGAAGACCTCTTAACCCAGGGACAAGTGGCGGCGGCCTTCATCGACGGCGAACTTGCCTCCGTGGCGTCCACCCTGACTTTCACTGACCACTACTGCGAATTGGGCGTCGCCACCCGCCCCGAATTCCGGGGCCGGGGGTTGGCGCTGGAATGTGCCCGTGCTTTAAGCCGGAGCCAGTTCGAGCAGTTTGGCCGCCGCCCATGCTGGCGCACCCAGATCGGCAACATTGGTTCCTGGAAAACCGCCCACCGGCTAGGCTTGGTCGAAACGTCCCAACCCGAGCAGTTTGTTTTCCTGTCCAACTACAAACATATAAGCGCCAAGACCAGCGTGGTCCCTTAAGATCCCGCTCGCCAGCGTAGATCGGAAAAAAAGAGGCTACGAGTTACTCCTCGTAGCCTCTTAACTTTCGTCTTTGTTTTCGCCCCGAATCAGCTTAACCAAAGCCCGCAACCCCCACAAATAGCTGTCTGCACCAAAACCACAGATTAAACCGGCGGCGACCGGTGCCGTCAATGACTGGTGGCGAAAAGACTCCCGGGCGTGGATATTGGTCAGGTGCACTTCCACCACGGGCAGGGCAACCGCCGCCAGCGCGTCCCGCAGGGCAACGCTGGTATGGGTATACGCAGCCGGGTTGATCAATATTCCCTGTTCGACGCCGCGGGCCTGGTGGATCCGGTCGATCAGCGCACCCTCATGGTTGGACTGGAAGATCGCCAGCTCCACCTGGAGTTCGTCCGCCAGTTTCCGGAGTTTTTCGTTAATGGTTTCCAGGCTAACCCGGCCGTAAACCTGCGGTTCCCGTTCCCCCAAAAGGTTCAGGTTTGGGCCGTGTAACACCAGGATCTTCATGGCTATCCCCCCTCTAAGCCGCGCCCATCCGGCGTAAGACCGCTAAAATCAGTTCCGGCGGCACATCGTCCTTCACCAACACGTCGCCAACCCGCGGACTTAAAACCAGGCGGAGGCGGCCGTTCTTGACTTTTTTGTCCCAAGCCATCCTGGCCAAAAGCTGCTCCGCCGGGATCCCCGCGATGGTCGTCGGCAACTCATAAAGCGTCAAGACTTCAAGGGTGGCCCGGCTTAGCTCCGGTGTCGCCAGCCCCAGCTCCACACTGATCGCCGCCGCCGCCGCCATCCCGATCGCCACCGCTTCCCCGTGCCGGTAGACCGTATAACCGGTCTCCGCCTCCAAAGCGTGACCGATGGTATGGCCATAGTTGAGAATCGCCCGGCGTCCCTTTTCCCGGACATCCTCCGTCACCACCTGGGCTTTAAAGGCACAAGCCCGGGCGATGATCTCCAGCAAAGCCTCGGGCTCACGCCGGCGTACCGCCGTACTGTGCTGCCGAAGAAAGGCATCAAGGGTGCAATCGCCAATCAGCCCCACTTTGATGATCTCGGCCAGGCCCGTTTTGAATTCCCGCTCGTTCAGGGTGGTCAAGACCTCCAGGTCGCTAAGGACGACCGACGGTTGGTAAAAGGAGCCGATCAGGTTCTTTCCTTCCCGGTGGTTAACGGCCACCTTGCCGCCGATCGAGCTGTCCACCTGGGCCAACAGGCTCGTCGGCACCTGTACCAGGCGCACCCCTCGCAAGTAAGTGGCGGCGGCAAAACCGGCCAGATCGCCGATCACTCCACCGCCCAAAGCCAGGATCGTCGAATCCCTTTCCAAACAACCGACGACCGCGGCATCATAGACCTTGGTCAACTGATCGAGCCGCTTATAGACCTCACCATCGGGAATCGTCACCGTCTGGACATCAAAACCCGCCTCCGCCAAGGCTTTCACCACTACCGCCAGATAAAAGGCACCGACGGTCGGGTTCGTCACCACCAGTACCTTCCCGGTCAAACCCTCCTCCCGCAGGATGGCCCCGGCCCGGGCCAGCAACCCGGAACCCAGGTACAGGGGGTAGGTCTCCGTTTCCGCCTTGATCTCCATCCGCCTCACCATTGTTCGCTTCATCCTCCTCCTGACCGACACCGGGTCATCCGGTACCGACTCCCCACTGTCGCGCCAGGTTTATAATCTCCGCCGCCACCTGCCGGGGCGTCCGTCCGTCGGTCCTCACCACTTCATCCGCTTCGCAGTAATACTTTTCCCGTTCGCGGAGGAGTTTCGCCAGGACCCCGACGGCGTCTTGCCCGGCCAGGAGGGGACGGTCGGTACTGCGTTGGACGCGGCCGCCCAACACCTCCGGAGCGGTTTTTAAATAAACAACAAGACCAAGCGACTGCAGGAGGCGGCGGTTCTCCCCATCCAGGACCGCGCCGCCACCGGTTGCCACCACTGCATGGTTTTTTCCGGCCAAGCCACGAATGGCTTCCTTTTCGACCAGGCGAAAGAAAGGTTCACCTTTCTCCCGGAACAACTCCGGAATCGAATGGCCGGTGGCCTCCTCGATCAATTGGTCGGTATCGACAAACTCCCAACCAAGTTCGGCCGCGAGTAGCCGGCCGACCGTCGTTTTCCCGCAGCCCATCAGCCCGGTCAAGATCAGGTTCGGTTTAACTGTCCGCCGGTCCCGCATCCAATCCCTCCCGGTAGGAACGGTAAGCCCGCTTAAGCTCGGGAAGGGTATCTCCCCCAAACTTCTCCTGCAAAGCCGCCGCCAGTACCCAAGCGACCATCGCTTCGGCCACCACCCCGGCCGCCGGTACGGCAGTCAAGTCCGAACGTTCGGCCCCGGCAGCCCGGGGCTGTCTGGTCTTGAGGTCAACCGACGGCAACCCCCGGTACAAGGTGGGGATGGGTTTCATTGCCGCCCGCAGAATCAACGGTTCTCCATTGGTGATGCCACCCTCGATCCCCCCGGCCCGGTTGCTCGCCCGCTGCCAGCCGGTCTCCGTCGTGAAGCCGATGGCGTCATGCATCTGGGAGCCGACCAGATCGGCCCCTTTAAAGCCCACCCCGAACTCCACTCCTTTGATCCCCGGGATCCCCATCACCGCCTGGGCCAACTGTCCGTCGATCCGGCGGTCCCAGTGAACATGGGAACCCAACCCCGGCGGGACACCGGTGGCGTAGACCACAAAAATTCCCCCCAGGGTCTCCTTCTGCTCCCGGGCGGCTTCGATCGTTTCCACCATCGCCTGTGCCAGCTCCGGATTGACGGCTCTGACCGGCGACTCGTCAACCCGGGCTTGCGCCGCCGGGGTCAAGGGTTCCCGGTAATCCTCCCCAACCCCACCGATGTGCGTCACATAACTGCCGATAAAAATCCCAAACTCGGCCAATAATAGTTTGGCGAAGGCCCCCACCGCCACCCGGGCCGCCGTCTCCCGGGCGCTGGCCCGTTCAATAATATTGCGCAGATCGGTATAGCCGTACTTGAAAGCCCCGCTCAGATCGGCATGACCCGGACGGGGCGTTGTCACCACAGTCGAAACTTTATCAAGGAGCGGATCGGCCGCCAAGTTCACCGTAGCCGTCTCCGGCGGGGTAAAGGGAGCCATCACCCCCGACCAGCGAGGCCAATCCCGATTGTTAATCCGTAAACAGATCGGACTCCCGATGGTCGCCCCGGACCGGACCCCCGACAGGATCTCCACCTGGTCACGTTCGATTTTCATCCGCCCGCCGCGGCCAAAACCCAGTTGGCGCCGGGCCAATTCCCGGTCGATTGCCTCCTGCACCACGGGAACCTTGGCGGGAAAACCTTCAATGATTGCCACCAGGGCCGGCCCGTGGGATTCACCAGCCGTTAAAAATCGCATCTTCCCCCTCCGTTACTCACCCTTGTGGATTATTTTTCCGTCAATTTGGTCGGCCCGTCATGGCGCGGGTAGGCCGCCACCTGCTCGAGTGCTTGCATCACGGCCAGCAAGGCATCGGTCCGGACCTGGCGGTCACTCTGTTCAACCCGGGCAAAGATCTCCCCGACCGGGCTGGAGGCGTACCTTCCCTTAATTTTACTCAGGGCAATCAAAACCACATCCTGCTTGCACTTTGGGCAACGGCAAAAATCAGGATTGACCTGCAGAACTTCTTCCAAAACCTCAAGAACTACATCTTCCATATAGTTCTTCATCCCATTCCCCTTCCTCCTCAATAGTTATCGTTAACTACCTGGTCAATGGGGACCGGTAAGATAATGATTTGGTCCGTGCGGAGCGCCGTCACATCGGTAATACTGTTGATCTCCATCAGCAATTCAACAGTAACCCCGTAACGCTGGGCGATCCGCCAAAGGGTCTCTTTCGGTTTCAGTTGGTAAAGGTGATTGGCCGGAATCGGGATCCGGATAGTTTGTCCTACCCGGAGCAGGCCCGAAGCGGGGAGGTCGTTTTCGTCGAGAATGGCCGCCGGATCCACTCCGTACTTGCGTCCAATCGAAAAGACCGTATCGCCGCTAACCACCCGGTACGCCACCCGCAAGGCAACAGGCGGCTGTTCACCCCCGCTTTCGGCCACCACCGCCGTCGGCCCCGGCGCCGGTTCCGGCCCCGGCTGTGGCCCGGCCGGTCCCGTGGCCTCCCCACTGGACGGTTTAGGCGGCTCAAAACCGACTACTTCCGCCAGCACCTGAGGTGTCGGTGGGGGTACCGGGGTAGCCGTCACCGCCGTGGGTTGGTCAGGGCTGAAGATCTCAATATGAATCACCTCCGCCCCGGACGCGGGCGCCGCCGAAGCGGCCTTGCCGGTTGCACCGGTGTTCGTCGGAGCCGTTCCTTCCGGAAGGGGAGTCAGGAACAAACAGACGGTTTTTTCTTTCGACGGTCCCTCTTGGCCCGGGGTCAGCAGCAGGGCGGAAGCCGTCTGCTCCGTAAAAGTCAAACCCGAAAGCACACAAGTTTCCCCCGGCGCCAGGGTCTGCTGGGCGATAATTTGGCTGTTTTCGATCTGCGGCACGCGGCGGCCGTCGGCCGTTTCGAGCCAGCCGCCAATCCCGCTCACCGTTAAGGTCAGCTCGAGGCCAAGCGCGCCGTCATTCCGGGGGTGGGGAGTCACTTCGATACCCACCCCAACCTTTTGGTACTGGATCAGATTTACCCGGGCGTCGGGGTTGGTTGTAATGACCGGGTACTGATCACCGAGGAAAGCCACTCCGGACCGGTTGCTCTCCACCCAAAAGCGCTCACCGGCCAGCCGCCTGCCCACCACCGTCCGCCGCAGTTGGTCGGTGGCGGTAAACGCCCCAAGCCGCAAAGGCGTGTGGACGGCCGTTCGGGGGAGCGCCCAGTTCAACCCCTGTTCTTGTGCATAATCCAGCTCAATTTCGACCAACTCCGCCACCATCAAGTAAGGAGTGGCGCTCCGGTCCACGGTCTTCAGAACTTCACGGATATTTTCGGCCTCCAATGGGCTGACCGGAACAGTTACCTCCTGCCGGCCCGCCTCCATCTGGAGGCGTTCCCGGGGAACAACCCGGGTTAAAGCGGCCACCACGGCTTCTTCACTGGCCAGTGACCATTGGAAATGATCAAGGAAGCGCTCTGCCAAAGCGGCCGGTTCCGCCCCAATCAGCGCGGTCCCTTCCACCCAGGAGCAGGGGTAACCGTGCATCCCCGCCAAGAGTTCAACCGCTTCCTTCGCCGTCAAGCCCGGTTTGAGCGGAAGGGTCACCTTCCCCTGCACGATAGGGGCCAAGACGACCGGAAACTCGCCAAACCCGGCCAGACTGCGAAAGACCATCCGAAGGTCGGCGTTGTCCAGATGCAACTCGGGCAAGACCCTGGCGCTCGGTTCCGGCTCCGCCCCTGACAGCACCAGCGGGATCACGAAAAAAAGCAGGAGAGGTAAGAACCGGCGACTATCCTTCCTTTTGTACCGCATGCATGCACCCTCTTATGTCTGGCTTTTTGCGTTTCCTTGCGCCGTAAAAAGCTTACCGGAGTTCATTGCTTAATTGCATGATCTACTTCGCGACCGGCTAAGTTTTTCCTGCCGCACCCGGGATTTTGCCTTCCCGGCTACGCCATGGACGTCGAACCTTGCGTCAGCAACCCGTTTAAGAGCCGGTACAACGGATCAAAAGGCGGGGTCTGCCCGGTCCACAAGCGGCAGGCCAGAATCCCCTGGTAGACCAGCATCCCCAACCCCTCCAGGGTAGGCAAGCCGAGCCGCCGCGCTTCGCGCAAGAAGGCCGTTTCCAGCGGATGGTAGACCAGATCGGCTACGAGACAATCTCGGCGGCAGGCCGTGAGCGGGAAGGGGGGGGTGGTCGCCAGTAACGGGATACATCCCCAGCGGGGTCGCATTGATCACCAAATCGGCCTCCGCCGCCACGGCCGCCAGATCCGGATCAGCAAAAGAAAGCCCCACCGCCGCAAAGCCGGTCCGCTCGCGCAGTGCCGCCTGCAGACCGGCGGTCTTCTCCGGATTACGCCCGACCAGATAAAGAGCGGCTACTCCCTCTTGCACCAAACGGAAAGCCACCGCCCTGGCTGCGCCGCCAACCCCCAGCAGCACCGCCTTCTTTCCCGCCGGCTCCATTTCTCCCTGGTGCCGCAGGGATAACAGAAACCCTTCCCCATCAGTGCTGTACCCGACCAGTTGGCCGTCCTCCGGCACCACCGTATTCACCGATCCGGTGAGCAGGGCATCCCCCGCCAAGCGATCCAAATAGGGAACGATCCTTTCTTTGTGGGGGATCGTGATGTTCACCCCGCCCATCTTCAGACAGCGCACCGCCGCCACCGCCGCCCCCAGTTCCTCCGGTTTCACCGCAAAGCTTAAGTAAACCCCGTTGATCCCCAGGAGGCGAAAGGCCTCGTTCTGCAGGTATGGCGAGAGGGAATGCCCGACCGGATCGCCAAACAAACCAAACAAACGCCGCTCCCCAAGCTTCATCTGAACCGATGCCCCCCAACACAAATTAAAACTTACGGAAAGAAAACTCTCCTGCCTTCCGGCAGGAGAATTGTACCACCTTAAACTTCGGTTATAATCGGCAGAATCATTGGCCGCCGCTTCGTCCGCTCGTAAAGGAAGCGGCTGAGCGTCTCCCGGATCTGCCCTTTCATAAAGGACCAGTCGTTATTCCCTTGGTTCTGGCATTTGTCCAAGGCTTCGATCACCTTGGCCCGGACCTCCTCCATCAGCGCTTCCGATTCACGGACGTAGACAAATCCGCGGGAGATAATATCCGGCCCGGCCAAAACCTGCCCGTTCTCCTGGTCCAGGGTAATGATGGCAATCAGAATGCCATCCTGCGAAAGCTGTTTCCGGTCCCGGAGGACTACGTTGCCCACATCGCCGACACCCAGCCCGTCGACGAAAATACGGCCGGCCGACACCCGGCCCGCTATCCGGCCCGAATTGGCGGTAAACTCCAGGACATCGCCGTTCTCGGCTATAAACACATTTTTACTGGGCACACCGATCTCTTGGGCCAAGCGGGCATGCTGCACCAGATGCCGGTACTCGCCGTGGATCGGGACGAAGAACTTGGGTTTGACCAGTTGCAGCATAAGCTTTAATTCTTCCTGGCGGGCGTGGCCCGAAACATGGACCCCGGTCACCGCTTCATAGATCACCCGGGCCCCTTGTTTATAGAGGTGATTGATCGTCCGAGCAATCAGCTTTTCGTTCCCAGGGATCGCGGAAGCGGAGATAATCACCGTATCCCCGGGCATAATCGTAATCCGGCGGTGTTCGCCCATGGCCATCCGGCTCAACGCGGCCAAAGGCTCACCCTGGCTCCCCGTGGTCACCAACACCACTTCATTGGCCGGTAAACGCTGGACTTCATCCAATTCGATCTCCAGACCATCCGGAATCTTTAGATAGCCCAGATCTTTCGCGATCGAAACCACATTCACCATACTCCGCCCAATAAAGGCCACTTTCCGCCGGTGGAGGACCGCCGCGTTCACCACCTGTTGGATCCGGTGGATATTGGAGGCAAAGGTCGTCACGATCAAACGTCCTTCCGCACCGTGGAAGAACTCTTCGAACTTCTCGGCCAGTACCCTTTCGGAAACGGTGTAACCCTCCTGCTCCACATTGGTACTGTCGGAGAGAAGGACCAGGACGCCTTTCTCGCCGAGCTCGGCGAATTTATGGAAGTCCAACGGTTCACCATCAACCGGCGTGTGGTCAATTTTAAAGTCGGCCGTATGCACGATGATCCCCGCCGGCGTATGGATGGCAAGGGCGAGAACCCCGGCAATACTGTGGTTGACATTAATGAATTCAACTTTAAACGAACCGATCTTCAGCTCATCACGGGGGCTAACCGGAATCATCTGGACCTTCCGTTCCACCCCATGCTCCTTCAGCTTGGCCTCGGCCAGGGCCAACGTCAACCGGGAACCATACACCGGTGCGGTAATCTGTTTAATCACATAAGGCAGGGCCCCGATATGATCCTCATGTCCGTGGGTTAAGATAATCCCCACGATCTTCTCCTGATGTTCCATCAAATAAGTGATGTCCGGGATCACCACGTCAATCCCGAGCATATCTTCGTCAGGAAACATGAGACCAGCATCGATCACCAGGATCTCATCCCGGTACTCGACGGCCCACATGTTTTTGCCGATCTCTCCTAACCCCCCCCAGGGGGATCAGAGCGACCTTATTCTTTTTTGACAATAAAAAAAACACCTCCTGCTCTTGTTCCCGTGTATCATACAGCATATTTTATAATAACCAAAGACCGTCTTCCGCCTGACGGTCTTCAAGTCCGAAAGGGAAACTGATCCGGTAAACTTCTTTATATTATATCAAATCTAAAATATCCCCACAACCACATTTTTTGCCGCCATGGCGCCCCGCCCGGATCAATTCCGAGATAAGGACCGGATAGCGTTAAAACGTTTTGGTTTACAAAAATTTAAATTCTGACCTGTAGCCTAAAGGGTAAACTCGGGCAATAATTGCCGGAACATGGCCATCGCTTCGCTGATCGGCTGCGGGGTCGACAGGTCCACCCCTGCCCGGGCCAGCAGGGCCAACGGGTAATCCGACCCTCCGCTGCGAAGAAGCTCCAGATAGGCTTCGACCGCCTTTTGACCTTCTGCCCGGAAACGCTGGACAAAGGCCACCGCCGCACAGAAGCCGGTGGCATACTTGTAGACATAGAAATTGTAAAAGAAGTGGGGAATCCGCGACCACTCGGCCTTCAGCTCCGGATCAAGGACCACGCCGGGTCCATGGTAGAACTGGGCCAGTCTAAAGTATTCATCCTCCAGCCACTCCGCCGTTAAGGCTTCGCCCTGCTCCACCTGTTGGTGGATGAGTTTTTCAAACTCGGCAAACATCGTCTGGCGGAAAACCGTCCCCCGGAAGTGCTCCAGGAAATGGTGGAGATAGTAGACTTTCTCCCTTTGGTTTTGCGCCGTTTCGATCAGGTGCAAAACCAGCAGGACCTCATTGACGGTGGAGGCAATCTCCGCCAAAAAGATGGGATACTGGGCATTGATGTACGGTTGCGCCCGGTTGGACAGGTAGCTGTGGAGGGCATGCCCCAGTTCATGCGCCAGAGTGAACAGGTCATTGGCCGTTCCTTGGTAGTTCATCAGGATATAAGGATGGCTGTCGTAACAACCCCAGGCGTAAGCGCCGCTGGTCTTCCCCTTATTTTCATAGACGTCGATCCAGCCTTCCGTGAAGGCTTTATCCAGGAGCGCCGCATACTCCCCGCCCAACAGCCGCAGACCGGTTTTGACGACTGCCTTCGCTTCTTCATAACTGATCTTCAGCTCAAAATCGGCCACCGGCGAGACGTAAAGATCATAAGGATGCATCTCCGCCAAACCAAGCATGGCCTGCTTCTGTTGAAAATACTGCTGGAAAGCGGGCAGCGCCGCATGGACCCCGTCAATCAAACTGTTATAGACGTCCTCTTTGATGTTGTCATCATCCAAGGACGCAACCAGGGCCGAAGGATACCGGCGGGCGCGGGCGTAAAAGACGTTGCTCTTCACCCCGGCGTTTAACGCGGCCGCCAGCGTGTTCCGGTACCGGTGGTAAGTACGGTGCAACGCCAGAAAGGCTTCCTGCCGGACCGTCCGTTCCTTGCTTTCCAGGAAACGCAGGTAACGGCCGTGGGTTAAAGGAACTTCCCGTCCTTCTTCATCATGGACCGCCGGGAACTCCAGATCGGCGTTGTTCAGCATCGTAAAGATGTTTTCGCCGCTCCCGGCAAGCTCGCTGCTCAAGGCCAAAATGCGCTCTTCCTCCGGCGAAAGAATATGCTGCTTCCGCCGGATCAGGTCCGCCAGAAAGTGGCGGTACTGCGCCAGCACCGGTTCCGCCTGAAGATAGGCGTCCAGGGCTGTTTGGGGCACCGCCATCAACTCCGGCAGGAAAAAGGCGGTCATCTCCCCCACCCGGGTCAGGAGGGCCTGGGCCCGTTCAACCATGGCCTGACCATGGGGGTTGGTATTATCCTCATCGCGGTGCATCTTGGCGTAGACGAAAGTTTTATCCATCAACCGGCCGAGGCGGTCCCGTAGTGCCAATGCCGCCCGCAGTGTCGCCGCCGACTCTCCGATCCGCCCTTGGTAACCGGCAAATTCGGCCGCCAACGTCTCCACGGTTTTCAGGTCTTGCTCCCACTCCTCGGCCGAAGGATAAAGGTCCTCCAGTTTCCAGCGGTACTCCGCCGGAATCTCTGCTCTGCTGGGAAGAGCGCCACGGGCTTGCTCCATTTTGGAACCTCCTTGTCGAACTGAACATGATTGGCTACTTCTCGTAGGGTCCGGAAGCCAAACGGCCCGCCACCGTCGCCAAGGGCCTTCGCCCCCGTTATGCCATGGCATAGGCGGGGGCCCGGTCCACCTTCACAATATCCTGGTCCTTGATCGACTGCAAAATGGCATAAACCGTCCGGAAATCACCGAGCTCCACCTCCGGGGTGACCGCAATCTCTTCCGTCCCGTAAAGCGCATTATAGAAGTTAAGGAGCTCGTTATAATAGCCGCGGTTCGGTTGGTATCCAATCATCTCATGGCCCCCATCGTGGTAAAAGATGTTGACCACCCCGCAATCGGTGTCTTCGAGGTAGATCTGGCCGTGGGTGCCGAAAATCCGCAGGCCGACTGCGGGTCTTTGCACTTCACGTCCGGCCGGGAAATAGGAAAAGCTCCCCACGACTCCGCTCATAAATTCCATATTGACCGTAACCACGGCGTACGGGCTAAAGTCATCATCCTGCGGGACCCCAAACGCGGACAGGTGTTTGATCCCGCCAAACAGGTGGCGCAGACCGGCCAGGTCATGAATGGCCGCGTCCAGGAGATCTCCCCCCGGGTACTGGGGATGCTGCCGCCACTCGGTGGCCGCAAAGGTGTTTTTCTTCATTGCACAGGGAAAACAGCTACTGCTGTGGTAAATGAAGAAGACCGGGGCGCCGACCTTCTTTTCGGCGACAAGCCGGCGGATGATGTTGAACTCTTCACTGTACCGGTAGTTTTCCGCAATCATCATTTTAATCCCATACCGGTAGGGCAGTTCAGTGGTGGCCACCGCCTGTTCATAGGTGGCACCCAGCGGTTTTTCCAGGATAATGTGTTTCCCGGCCCGGGCCACCTCTTCGGCCACCGCATGGTTTTGCGGAATCGGCACTAAAATATCGATCACCTGTAGATCGGGGCGTTCCAACATCTGGCGGTAATCGGTAAAGACATCCCGGGCCGGATCCAAGCCCAGCCGCCGCCCCCAATCCTCCGCCACTTCCCGTTTGCGATCGCAAACCGCCGCCACCTCATATTTATCGGCCAGTTCCTGAAAGGCCGGGTAATGTAACCTTTCCCAGGCCAGGCCGCAACCGATGATCCCTACTTTAAGCTTCCCCATAAGAAAAAACCTCCTTTTTCTTTTTAATGTCCCCAACAAAAAGGAGGTTTATAAGACGGGCGGCCCTATTTCCCCAACGGATAACGGTTGTTTTTCGTCACATACTCGACAATCTCATAGGTTTCATGCACCTGCTTCCACCGTTTAACCTCCGCCAGGAAATAGTGGAGGGCAAAGCTGAAGGTCACCACCAGGAGGAAACCCCAAATGGCCGTCGCCAGGAGCTCCCGCTTTTTGGCCTCCCCCCGATACTCGGCGAGCAGCACTTGTTTCGCCCCGGCGTACAGGGTATTCAACTCCCAGGTCGCATCATACAGAGCCTGACGGACGGTCTCCCGTTCCGTCTCCGTCACCGCCGGGGCCTTGTCGGTACTTTCCGCCACCCGGGCCGCCTCGATCTCCAAATCCTTAATCCTTTGCTGCAATATTTGCCTTTTTCCTTGATACTCCGGCCGGTTCAAGACCTCTTCCAGACGGAGATCCAGCTCCTCCCGGCTAAAATAGGGCAGCCATTCGCCGCTATATAAAGGGTACGGGCGGTGATCAGGGTCGCTACTCTCCTCCGCCAAACCACCGTACAAAATGACCCAGCGCTGGCCGGTCCATTGGTCCTTCAGATGTTGAACCTGGTAAGCGCCAACCTGTTGGAGCGGGCCTTTCTCCCAGCGCAAGTACCCGGCCAGTAAAATGAGGAGAAAAAAGATCATGGGGAATAACCATAATTTCTTCATGATTTACCTCCCGGTCGTGCTTCCGTCCCTTCCTTTTGGCCCCTTGGCCTTGACGGAAATCTTCTCCGGGATTTATTTCGACTTCTTTCCGAAAATTCCTGTTTATTCCCCATGTTTTGGGCGAAGTTTCGGACAGGCCCTTGAACACCCCCCTCTAACCGGTACTCACCGCCCGCCTTGCCGCTTTCTGCGCCCGACGGTTTCTCCGTTTCCGGCTGAGTTGTTCAAAACTCAGGTAAAAGACGGGGACCACAATGAGCGTCAGGAACGTGGCCACGGTCAAGCCGCCGATCACCGCCACGGCCAGCGGCGCTTGGAGTTCGGCCCCTTCGCCGTTACTGACCGCCGTCGGCACCAGGGCCAAAATCGTGGTCAACGCCGTCATCATAATCGGCCGGAAGCGGATCGGTCCCGCCAGCATCAGCGCCTCTTCCGCCGTATGGCCCCGCTTCCGCAGCGTATTGACGTAGTCCACCAGCACAATCCCGTTATTCACCACGATCCCCGCCAGCACAATCAGCCCCAATAAAGCCGGGACCGAAAGATGGATGCCGGCAATGGCCAGGGCCCAAACGGCACCAATGAAGCCCAACGGCACGGTGAACATTATGATGAACGGCTGGAGCAAAGACTCAAACTGGGAAGCCATAATCATATAGACAAAGGCCACCGCCAGCAGCAAAGCCAGCACCAGATCCCGGAAGGCGTTGACCATCTCCTCCGCTTCCCCGCCCATCTCAATACTGTACCCGGCCGGAAGGGGATAAGCCTGTATTTTCTCATTGATCTCCAGGACAGCACTGTTTAAATCCCGTCCGGACAAGGCCGCCGAAATGTTCACCACCCGTTCCTGGTCTTCCCGGGTGATAACGATGGGCCCTTCCACTACGTGCAGGTCGGCAAGTTCACCCAGGGGCACCTGCGTCCCCAGGGGCGTGGGGATCATCAGCTGGCTGAGACCGGCGATCCCCCGCTCGTTCTTGGTCAGGCTCACCACCACATCGTATTCCTCGCCATCGACTTTGAAGGTGGTCGCCGTTGAACCCGCAATCGCCGTCCGGAGATAGGAAGCAATCGTGTAGGCGTTCAGCCCGACGGCCGAAGCCCTTTCCCGGTCGATCCGGACTTGCAGTTCGGGCCGGCCCTCGTCCAGGCTGGATTCGACCTCCCTGGTCCCTTCCACCGTTTGGATGATCTTGACCAAATCCTCGGCGATCGCGCCCAACCGGGTAAAATCCGGCCCTTTCAGATTAATACTGACCGGCTTCCCGCCCGAAAACGACATGAACGCGGATTGAACTTGGATCTCGGCCCCCGGAATCTGGTCGATCTGTTTCCGGATCGCCTCGGCTACCTGGTCCGCGCTCCGGCTCCGCTGTTTCTTATCGACCAGCTGGATGGTCAACGCAGCCTGGTCGCTGCTGGCCGAGGAGAAGTTCATCCCGCTGCCGGACAAACTGATCCCCCCGCCGCCGAGCGTCGTCGCCACCATCTCCACCTCGGGCAGGGCAAAAACAACCCCTTCGACCTGTTGCACCACCCGCTCGGTCTCCCGGAGCAATGTTCCCTTGGGCATTGTAATCTGGACCATGATCATTCCCTGGTCCATGTTGGGAATAAATTCCGCCCCGAGCCGGAACGCCATGACCAGACTGATCACCGTCATAAAGACCACGGCCAGGATCACGGTCTTCCGGTGCGTCAAAGACCAAGCCAACCACTTTTTGTACCAACCGAGCCGCTCTTTTTGGCTGGCCTGACCGGCTGCTACTTCCGCAGGTGGCTTTTTCTTGATCAGTAAAAACCGGGAGCTGAGCAGCGGTACTAACGTCTGCGCCACAAGGAGGGAAACCACCAAGGAGAAGGTGACCGTCAAGGAAAACTCCTTAAAGAACTGTGCCGTCATACCGCTCATAAAGACCACCGGCAAAAAGACCACAATCGTCGTCAAAGTGGAAGCCGCAATGGCCATTCCCACTTCGGTACTGCCTTCAACCGCCGCCTCCCGCAGATCATAGCCTTCATCGCGAAAACGGAAGATGTTTTCCAGAACAACAATCGAGTTGTCGACCAGCATCCCGACCCCCAGCGCCAGCCCGCCCAGGGTCATCATGTTCAACTCCAGCTTGCTAAGGTACATTACAAGAAAGGTGGCAATGATCGAAGTCGGAATCGCCACCCCGATAATCAAAGTGCTGGGTATGTTCCGCAAGAAGACAAAGAGAATCGCAATGGCAAGCAAACCGCCAATCACCGCGTTCTTTTGCAAGGTATCGATGGCGAACTGAATAAAGTCCGCCTGGTTCATGACGATACTTAGGTCAACGTCGGCGGGCAAATTGTGTTTAATCCGGGTAAGCTCACGCTGGACCCGGCGGGCCATATTGACCGTATTCGCATCGGTTTCCTTCTGGATGGCGATGCCTACCGCCGGCTGACCATTAAACATCACGTAACCTTTGACCTCGTCATAGGTAAAGGAGATTGTCGCTACATCTTTCAGTTTGACCAGTGCGCCGCGGGCCGAAGGAATATTCAGGTTCTCAATCTGTTCCAACCGTTGAAACTCACCGGTCGTCCGGACGATCAGTTCCATATTGCCCGCCTGGACCGTCCCTCCCGGCAGATTGAGGTTCTCGGCCTGGAGGAGCTGGGTGATGTTTTGTAAAGTCAAACCGTAGGCGTGCAACTTAATCGGGTCAACCTCAACCTTGATCAGCGGAATCAAACCCCCGGAGACGTTAACGGACGCCACGCCGGCCAACCGTTCCAAGGCCGGCTTAATCTCCTCGTCGGCCAGCTTTTTCAGGGTAACCAGATCGGTATTGCCGCTGAGCGCCAAACTGATGACGGGCAGCATCGACGACAAATCAAACTTAAAAACCAAGGGGTCTTCCACCCCGTCGGGAAGATAACCCTTGATCAGATCAATCTTTTCCCGGACTTCCAAGAGGGCAAAATCCATATCCGTGCCCCAACCAAATTCAAGAACGGCCACCGATTGACCGGCCGCAGAATAGGTGGTGATTTTTTCAATATTGGCCACGGTGGCCAAGACCCCTTCCAATGGCCTGGTCACCAGGTTTTCGATCTCCTGGGGGCCGACCCCTTCGTAAGTGGTCAATACCGTCGCCACCGGGAAGGTCATCTCCGGTAACAACTCCACGTTGATCCGGGTGATCGAGACCACACCCATGACCAATACCAACAAGAAGATCATGAACGTTGTCACCGGCCGTTTAATGGCAAAACTCGGTAAATTCATCTATCTCACCTCAACTGCCATTCCGTTTTTCACCTGGTGCTGGCCTCTGCTGATCACCCGCATGCCCTCGTCCAGACCGGCGGTCACCACCACGCTTTCGCCAGTAGTAAGCCCGGTGGTAATGTTACGCCGCACCGCATAGCCTCCCTCGACCACGTAAACATAAGTCTGTTCCCCGTCGTACAACACGGTCCCCACCGGGATCAGCAGTTGATTGCGGTTCTCGTTGATGGTCAGATAAGCCGTTCCCGTCATCCCGGCTTTGAGCAAGTTGGATGGATTCGCCACCGCGATCTCCACCGGAAACTGGCGCGTCGTCTGGTCGGCCAGGGGTGCCACGGCGGTCACCGTTCCGGTAAAGCTGGTCCCCGGCACGGCCTTGGCCTCCAGCAAAATCGGGTCCCCCGGCTTTACAGCATTGACATAGCTCTCGGGCACCAGGGCATGGGCCTTCATCTTCCGGTCATCAATGATCACCCCGGCGGGGGCGGAAGGAGCCACCATGCTCCCTTCTTCCACCGCGAACTGGGCCAAGACCCCCGTAATCGGGGCAGTCACCCGGGTATAACTCAACTGTAACCGCGCCAGCTCCAAAGCGCTTTTTGCCTGCTTGACCTGGGCCTCAAGCATATCCAGTTGTTCTTTGGTCGCTCCCTTTTGCACGGCCGTCAAGCGTGCTTCGGCCGCCGTCAGGTTGGAAGCGGCAATCTCCTTTTGCAGGGCGATGGCGTCCAATTGCTGCCGCGAGATCATCTCCCTTTGGTAGAGTTCGGCCATGCGTGCGTATTCGGCCGCCACGTTGTTATATGAAGCGCGTGCTTGGGCCACCGCCGATTCAATCTGTTTCAATTCTTCCGCCGACGCGCCCTTCTGGGCTTGGGCCAAATTGGCACAAGCCATCTCGTAGGCCGCCTCCGCCTGTTTCACCTGAAGCTGCAGAGGGGTATCGTCAATTAAAAACAGCGTCTGACCCTTGCGCACCCGGTCCCCGGTGGCCGCCAACACTTGGGTCACCGTCCCGCCGGTCTTGGGGATCACCGGAACCGTACTCTCCGGCGCAAAGGTCACGTTAATGGCCACGGTTTCCCGGAGATCGCCCCGGGTCACTTCCACTACTTCCACCGCCAAACGCGGCCCCTGCGTGGCCGGCTCAACCGTGACCCCCGTTTCGTGCGCCGGACCGCGGGTCAGCAGCAAGCCAACCACGGTGACGGCTACGACGATCATTAACCCCACCAAAAATTTACGCATCCTCGCTTACCTCCTGTAAAAATTGGGCGGTCTGGCCCAGCGTTTTGTAGAAAGCAGCAACCGCTAAATAATAATCATATTCCGCCGTCACTTGGTCATTTAAGGCACTGTTCAACGTCGTCTGGGCAGTCAACAACTCCAGATTGGTGGCGGCCCCCAGCTCATACTTGGCTTTGATCAACTCATAATTCTCTTCGGCCTGCCGCCGGATGAGCGCGGTCAGCTCCCGCACCCGGCCGGCTTCGGCGACGGCCAGGAAGTTCTGCCTTACCTCCAGGGCGATCAGTTCCTTGCTCTGCGCCCAAGTATGTTGTAATTTATGTAAATTGGCCGCCGCGGCTTCCACTTCCGCCCGGCCCGCTCCCCCCGACCATAGCCGCCAGTCGAGGTTTAAGGTGTAAGTCCAAACCGCATCCTCCAGCGTCGGGCTGGACTGGTTTTGCGTCCCATAGGTTCCGATCAGCGCCAGACTGGGCTTCCAGTAACCCTTACTCAGTTTCAGGTTCTCTTCCGCCATCCGGATCGCCACCGCCAAGCTTTGCAGCTCGGGCCGCTCCGCCTCTGCCTGCTGGAGGGCCAGCTCCAACGCGGGAAGGGTAAAACCGGCTTTGATCCGGGGTTCAGAACTCAAGACCAAGGCCGCCGGGTCAACCCCCAAAAGATTACCCAGATGCTCGGCGGCCATCTTCCGCCCGTGTTCCGCTTTGACCGCCGCCAGCTCTGCCTGGGTCAACTGGATCTGGGTCGCCAGCAGATCGGTTTTGGCCGCATAACCCAGCCGGAGATTGGTCTCGACCAAACGCAAGTGTTCTTTGAGGATCTTGATCTGTTCCAGGCTCAACGCCCACATCCGGTCCACCTTCAAAAACCCGATGTAGGCCTGGATCACTTGTTGAATCAGGTTTTCGGTCTCCAAGGCATAGCTGAGCCCGGCACTCTCCACCCCGTAACCCGCCAGTTTAACCGCAGAGTTGAGCTTGCCGCCCATGTATAAAGGCAACTGCAGACTTAAACTTGTAGAGTAACTGCCCGAAGCCTCCACTTTTTCCACGGTGGACGTTTCCACCGTGCCCATGCCAACCGGAAATGACATCCCGGGCATTTCCACGGTATACGGCCCTATCTTGGTGTACTGCGTATTAAAGGAGATGGTCGGCCAGCGGCCGGCGGCCGCTTGGGCCTTCTTGGCCGCGGCCTCGTCGACCGCCCGTTGGGCCGCCCCTAAATTGTTGGGATTGGCCAAAGCCAGTTCGATTGCTTCCCGGAGCGTAATGCCCTCCACTGCGGCCGCCGTCCCTCCCGGCCATGTCATCACCAAAAGTAAAACAAGAAGGAGATAAAAACCGCCTGTTTTCCGCATCTTGCGCATCCCAATTAACCTCCTTAAATTCAGCCAACTCCGGCCGCTTTCCATCCGAACCGGCCGCTTGCGGTGGCGTTCCCTTTTTACCTGGCGCCCAGCCCGTTAAGGAAACAGTCGTACATAAAATCGGTCTCCTCCGCCAGCTGGTGGTCACCCTCGATGAGAATACACCGGCCGATAAAGCCCGAAAGCAGCCCGGCCAGCACCGTCTCCACCCTTTCCAACTCGAGATCCGGGCGTAAAAATCCTTCTTGCCGGCCCCGCTGGATTAACTCGCTGTTCAACTTGTTAAACCGGTTGTGGAGCTGAAGAAACTGGTCCTGGATCTCCCCGTTACCATCCAGACTGTGCATGCTGTTTAAAAAGATCCGCGCCAAGTGGCGGTGGGTATACGCAAACTCCAAATAGTAGCCGACAATCCGCTTGAACAAACTGGGAAAGGACAGCGTCCGGTCGGTGATAATCGCCATCAAGTTTCGCTCGAGCAGACCGAGCCCGTGGTCGATCATCCCGGAAAAGAGCTTTTCTTTACTGGGGAAATACCAGTAAAGCGTTCCTTTGCCGACCGCCGCCGCCTCCGCGATCTCCGCCATCGTTGCATTATGGTAACCTTTCTCGCCAAAAACGGCCAGCGCCGCCTCGAGAATCCGGTCTTTCGTCTCCGGAACCATCTCCCGGGAACGTTCATCAATCCTTACCATCTTTTTCCCCCTCTCGACCGAACGGTCAGTCAAGAATAATTTTACTCCTCTCCCGGACTTTAGTCAATATGTATACCCGTCGGCCGGTATTAATGCACAAAATCTTTGGCAAGTCGTTACCGTTTTGACCACCAACACAAAAAAAACCCCGGATTACTCCGGGGTACAATTTTATCGCCTTCTTTTTCTTTTTCCGCTTTCCGCCGTCAGACCACCTTTTTCATTACCTGCCCTTGCTGGCGGTAGGTGCTTAGGAATTTTTCCAAGCGGTCCAGGGCCGAACTCAAAGTGGCAATCTCCGGGAGCAGGACCACCCGGAAATGGTCGGGCTTGGGCCAGTTAAAACCGGTCCCTTGGACCAGCAGCACCTTTTCCGCGGTCAAAAAGTCCTTCACAAACTGCTGGTCATCGCTGATCCCAAAACGGGCCACATCGACTTTGGGGAAGAGGTAAAAGGCCCCCGTCGGCCGCACACAAGAAAGACCGGGAATCTCGTTGATCCGCCGCCAGGCAAATTCCATCTGGTTGTAAAGACGCCCACCCGGCTTCGTCAGGTCCGCAATACTGTTCTCCCCGCTTAAAGCGGCAGGGATCGCATACTGGGCCGGAACATTACTGCACAACCGCATCGAAGCCAGCATATTGAGGCCTTCGATATAGCCCTTGGCGGCCGCTTTTTTGCCGCTCACCACCATCCACCCCACCCGGTAACCCGCGATCCGTTGCGACTTGGAAAGGCCGTTCATCGTCACAAAAACCACGTCATCGGAGAGGGAAGCCAGGGCGATATGTTCCGCCCCGTCGTAAAGAATGCGGTCGTAGATCTCGTCGGCAAAGACGATCAGTTCATGGGCCGCCGCCATCTCCACGATCTGCTCCAGGATCGCCCGGGGATACACCGCCCCCGTCGGGTTGTTGGGGTTAATCACCACGATCCCTTTGGTCCGGGGCGTGATCTTCCGTTTGATATCCTTCAGATCCGGATACCAATTGGACTGCTCGTCGCAGAGATAGTGGACGGCAACTCCGCCCGCCAGGTTGACCGCCGCGGTCCAGAGCGGATAGTCGGGGGCCGGGATCAAAATCTCATCGCCATCATCCAGCAAGCCCTGCATTGCGCTGACGATCAGCTCGCTGACCCCATTGCCGATATAAATATCGTCCGGCTCTACGCCCCTGATCCCTTTCTGCCGGCAATAGGCCTGGATGGCCAGGCGCGCCGGGAGAATCCCCTTGGAATCCGTATACCCCTGGGCCCGGTGCAAGTTCGCCCGGACCTCCCGGATTACCGCTTCCGGAGCGTCGAACCCGAAGGGCGCCGGGTTGCCGATGTTCAACTTCAAAATATCATAACCGGCCGCTTCCAAACGCTTCGCTTCATCCATCACCGGACCACGGATATCATAACAGACATGATCAAGTTTGCTCGATTTCTTAAATTGACGCACTTTTCTCCCCCTCCAACATGGAAACTACCTCTCCAATAATTTTGAATCCTTGCGCCATTTCTTCTTCGGTCACCCGGCCGATCCCCAACCGCAGGGTGTTGGCCCCGCCACCGTCGGTATAAAAAAGATCCCCCGGCATAAACAGGACCCCCCGCCGGTAACAGGCGGCCAAAACCGCACGGGCGTTGATCTGGGGCGCCAATTCGACAAAGATATGCAGTCCGCCCTCCCCCCAGATCCGCCGGTGGGGAATCAAAGCCGAAGCCAGCCGGATCGCCGCTTCATGCCGCTGGCGGTAAACCTTCCGGGCCCGGCGCAAGTATTTTTCGAAAGAACCGTTTTGCAGGTACTCATAGAGCAGCGCTTGGTCTAAAAAACTGGTGTGGATATTCATACTCCTTTTAATGCTCTCCAGGGTAGCGATGAGTGCCCGGTCGGCCACCACCCACCCCAAGCGCAACCCGGGAAAAAGAATCTTCGAAAAACTGCCGATGTAAACCACATTGTTCCCCTTCCCGGCCAGCGCCAGCAGGGGCGCCACGTGGGCCCCGGAGTAGCGGAGTTCTTCATTAAAACCATCCTCGATAATCGGGACCCGGTGGCGGGCAAAGACCTCCAGTACCGCCTGGCGTTTGGCCGGGGGCATCACCAACCCGGTCGGGTTGTGGTAGGAAGGAATCAGAAAACCCGCTTTCACCGGTTTGGCAGCCAGGGTTGCGGCCAAGGCGTCCACGTCGATGCCGTCCGGAGTCATGGGTATCCCGTAAACCTTTAGGTTGCGCAGTTTAAAGATCTTAAGCGCCGTATTATGGGTGGGGTTCTCCGTGACGATCCCGTCCCCCGGGGCGCAGATTCCGGCCAGAACCACATTTAAACCTTCGGTGAAGCCGTTGGTGACCAGAATCGCTTTCCCTTCCGGGTCCACCCCTTTTTGCTTCAGATAATTGGCCAAGTACTCCAAGAGCGGCCGGTAACCTTGGGCATAACCGTAGTTGAGAAGCTTCTCCCCCTCCAAGGCAAAGCGGTGGAGAAAAGCCCGTTTAAAATCCTCGGTGGGGAACAAGTTCCCGTCGGGAGCGATACTCTTAAAAGAGATCATCCCCCGTTCCCATTTCAACTCGGACTTTTCAATGTCCAACTGGACCGCACTGGCGGCGTAGGGGGTGGTCAGCTGGTCCCAGGGGATCCGGGTTGTTGTCCCCGCCTCAACAACGACGGCACTGACGAAAGAACCTTGCCCCGGAACCGTTTCAATAAAACCTTCCTCCTCCAGATCCTGGTAAGCCTGGATCACGGTGTTCCGGCCCAAGCGAATGGTGGAAGCCAGTTCCCGGGTGGCGGGAAGCCGCTCTCCGGCCTGGATGAGGCCGCTCAGGATCTGTTCTTTCAGGTACTCTTTGAGTTGAAGATAGGCCGGCCGGTCTGCCGTATACTTAAAATCGGTAAACATCTCTTTCCGTTACCCCCTATTATACACGAAACCCCAAATATGAAAAGAACCACAGGTTAACGATTTCGGTTCAACTGTGGTTTACGCAAGTCCTATTTTTGTAACGGAACATTACCGGCTGGTGGTCTCGGCTTGGGCGTGTTCCTTCCATTTAAGACTCCACACCGCCGGCCGGTTATCGCGGAAACTGAAAAAGGCAAGTTTCGTCCCATCCGGGCTCCAGCAGGGCGGCCCGCCGTTTAAACTGACGCCGTCCCAAACCCGGAACCGGGTCCCACTGGCCAGATCATAGACAAACAGACTCCCCCGGTCCCGCACCACCCGTTCTTCCACCGGCGGTTGCCCGTTGCTCGAAATGTAAGCCAGGTAACGGCCATCAGGAGACAACACCGGATGCCGGTTATCATCCCCATTATCCAAAAAAGGCCGGTTCTCGCCCGTCCTTAAATCATAAACCCAAATGCTCCCGCGGTCAAGACCCCAACATTCGAACCGCTGGCCGGCCACTTCCACCACGGTTTTCCGTTGCCGAAGCAGTGTATAGTAAATCTTGTCGTCCTTCCCCCAGTGGGGGGTGGCGATAAAACCTTGCACATTGGCCACCAAGGTCGTAAGGCCCAGCCCGTTTTTTTGGATCGTCAAGAGGGAAGAGTTATACAGACCATCCCCCCGGACAAACACAAGGGTCTCCCCTGACGGTGCCCAGTCCGGGTCGCGGTCCTGGGGACCGGAAGTAAGGCGCAAGCCGGCACCGGAAGGGTACTCTTTCCACCAGATCCCGGTGGTAAATTCCCGCCGCTCCGGCGTCGGGACCGTTTTCCGCACCATCACGACTCCGCTGCCGTCCGGGGCCCATTTGGGCGACGAATCAACCAGACTTCCCGTTCCCGTCCATAGGACCGGTTTTGCCTGCTCGGGCCGGTAGAGCCAGATCCGCGTCGCGGTACCCGACTCCCCCTCCTGTTTCCCGGAGAACGCGATCCGGCCGTCCGGGGCCCAATCCACACTCCACACATCATAATCACCGGGGATGACCCGGTCCGGTTCGGGTTTTCCGGTCTTACCCTGCAAAGCGGGACTGGCCAGCACGGCAATCACGAGCAATAGGAGCAAGAATAGAGATAGCTTGCTTCGTTTCACGTTCGATCCCTCCGTCCCCCTTACTTCGTGCCCCGTTCAACCCTCTCCTGCTGGGATTTATTCCCGGCAAAGGATCCGAATCTCCGGTTCCAACCGGTAACCGGTCCGCTCAAAAACAACGGTTTGGACCTCCTTGATCAGGGCCAAGACATCCCGGGCGGTGGCCCCACCCAAATTGACAATGAAACCGGCGTGTTTCGGCGAGACCTGAGCCTGGCCGATCCGGTATCCTTTGAGTCCGGCCTCTTCGATCAACTTCCCGGCAAAAGCCCCTTCCGGTCTTTTAAAGACACTCCCGGCACTTGGGTACTCCAAAGGTTGCTTCGCCCGTCGCTGCGCGTTGAGCTCCTTCATCCGGTTCCGGATCACCGCCTCGTCCCCCGGGGTCAACTGTAAAAGCGCCTCCACTAAAATTCCGCCCAACTCTTGCAAAACGCTGCTCCGGTAACCGAACTTCAATTCTTCCCGGCTTAAAATGGTAAACCCGGTGCGGGGCCGGTAAACTTCCGCGGAGATCACCACATCTTTCATCTCGCCTCCGTAAGACCCGGCATTCATGTAAATCCCGCCCCCGAGGGAACCGGGGATTCCCGACGCAAACTCAAGCCCGCTCAAGCTGTGGCGGGCGGCCGCCTCCGCCACCAGGGCCAGGGGAGCGGCCGCTCCGGCCCGCAGGCAAGTGCCTTCCACCTTAATCCGGGCAAAATCCGGTCCGAACCGCAGCACCACCCCGCGAAAACCGGCATCATCGACCAAAACATTGCTCCCCCGCCCTAAAAAAAACCAGGGTATTCCCGCCCGTTCGCAGTAGCTGATTAAATTGGCCAGCTCCGCGCGGGTGTTTACTTCAACCAGCAGATCCGCCGGTCCGCCAATCCGAAATGAAGTATAACCGGCCAGCGGCTCGTCATAACGGTAACGCTCCGGTTTAACCTCGGCAATTAACGCCTCCCGCCAATTTGCACCACTCAATCGAATCACCTCAATCGGTTCGCTACTTTCCTAAATTAAGTTTTCTCGTTTGGATCTCTATGTAACCTTAGCAGAACGTATGCGCAAAACTTAAACAAGGATTAGGCCGTTTCCCAGGCACAGGGCCGTATGTTCCTTGCCCATTCGTAAAGACTATAGACAAAAATAAGGATGGAATAACGACGATGGAACTTTTTATGCCAAAACTGGTTTTTTTTGAACCGGGCGCCCTGGACTATCCTTTAGGCCGGAAGCTTTACGAACTGATGGTCGCGCGAGGGATTCCCTGCCGGATTACCCCTTCCCACAACCGCGTCCTCGGGATCCCCGGGGAAACACCCCAAATCGCCTACCGCGAAGCCAAACAGACTCTGGTGGTGGGCGTGAAAAAATCCCTTAAACTCGATTCCTGCCGACCCTCCGCTGATTACGAATTCGCCCTCGGGACCGGTTGCCCGGGGGGGTGCCAATACTGCTATCTAGCCACCACGCTGGGGCGTAAACCTTACATCCGGGTCTATGTCAATGTCGATGAGATCTTGGCAGCCGTCAAATCATACATCGACAAAAACCGCCCAAACATTACAAGTTTTGAAGCCGCCAGCACCGCCGACCCCCTTGCGGTTGAGCACTTAACCGGCTCTCTGCGTAAGACCATCACCTTCTTCGGTCGCCAGGATTATGGCCGGCTCCGGGTGGTCAGCAAGTTTGCCAACGTCGATAGCCTCCTCGACCTCGAACATCAAGGACATACCAAGTTTCGCTTCAGTATCAACTCGGCCTATGTCATTGAAACCTTCGAAGCGAAGACCGCTCCGCTGCACGAAAGGTTAACCGCCGCCGGTAAAATGGCCGCAGCCGGCTACCCCTTGGGTTTTATTATTGCCCCTTTGTTCCTTTACGAAAACTGGCAGGCCGACTACCGTCGCTTACTGAAAGACCTGGCCGATTGGCTCCGGCCCCACCGTCCGCCCAGCCTCAGCTTTGAATTGATCTCCCACCGTTTTACCGCCCGGGCCAAAAAAGTAATTTTAGAGCGGTTTCCCCGGACCAAGTTGGAGATGGACGAAAAAAACCGCAAGTTGAAGTGGGGAAAATACGGCTATGGGAAATACCTCTATCCTCCGGAGCAATTGGAAACTTTGAAAAATTGGTTTACTGCTGAGATTAAAGACTATTTCCCCCAGGCGGAGATTGAGTATTTTACCTAGAAAATATTTTTATTGGGTCGCAGACTTTTGTCTGCGCAGCTGACCACCAGCAGAACTCAAAACAACCTCCGGCCCATAATAATGCCGGAGAATTTGGCGGTAAGAATAGCCCCGGCTGGCCATGTCCGCCGCTCCCCACTGACTGAGCCCGACCCCGTGGCCGGCCCCTTTCCCGGTAAAGAGGAGATTCGTCCCCGGCGGCAAGGTAACCGCCTGCGTGATTTCGGTTTCCCCCGGATCGATAAAAATGCGAAAATTGGCGCTGGGTAGGGACAACAGGCGTCTTAACTCTTCGTTCCGCAACTGTTTTCCCGTCAGGTGACTGTAAAACCAGAAGCCCAGGCGTTCCCCGGCCGGATTGAAGAACGGAACCAGGCGTAATTCCTGATCCCTCGCCACGCCAAGGGACTGGGTCAGCTCGTCCCAACTGAAAAGGTAATCCTGTGGCCACTGGTAGTTTCTCCCGCCGTGGTCAAAATCTTCCACCGAACGCAAATAGGGCAGAGGCGTTCCCGCCCAAACCTCCTCGTTGTTCCTCGTCCGCCCGCCGCTGCTCGAATGATAAACGGCGTTAATCGGCGCCCCTTGCCAACACAGGATCTCCCCGGCCGTCTCCCGCACCGCCGTCCGGTAAACCGTCTCCGGCGGCAGACCCCGGTAGACCTGACAATGGATGGTATCGCAAAGGTCATAATGTTCGTGTTTCCCCAGACTATATAAAGTATAAGACCGGATGGCCACCGCGTTTGCCTTCAATGCTTCCATAGGCCAACCGGCATAGGCTTCGCTCCCCAAAACACCGCAGACGTAATCCTCCAAGCTGACTTCATTAAAGAACAGCAGTCCATCCGCCGGCCAAATAACCAGCGCTCCCGGATAGACGGCTCCGTCCAGCTCAAAGCCACTCCCGTCGTTACTCCACAGCAGCAAAGGCAAATCAGTGGTCAACAAATCGCCCTGTTCCGACGCAAGGAGAATCCGTCCCCCGACCAGCTCGACCCGCCAAGTCAGTTGGTGGCGGATGGTACCGCCGTACACTTCTCGCCAAGGGGCGTTCGACAGCGGGGGGGCCAAGGCCAAGCCCTTCTCCGGCAGGGAGTAAAGGGTCACCGGTCCCCGGCAACGGAGGGTCACGGGTGGCGCCAAGCTTAACTTAACGGTCAGGACAAGCAGAGCCGAGGGCTCACCGGCCACCGGCCTTGGCGGCAACAAGAGCAGAACACCAAGGATCAACCCCAATCCAACCATCCGCCTGTTCATAGCTTGCTCATCCTCCGTCGGTTGCCCCTGTCTTTAGTCTAGGTATAAGTAAGTTCGACACCCCGGGCCCACCTCCTGTCAGCAGCGGCGAAACCTTTTCGATCTTGGCTCCTTTTCTTTTCCGCCGTCCCCGGTTTTTAAACCAAAAAAAATAAAACCCGCCTTCCATAAGGAAGACGGGTGAAAACGGGCTTTAATTTGTCTGTACGCCAATCCGGGTATCTCCGATGGTTATTTCCACAGCCTCCGTAAGTAGATCGGCATAACTATAAGATACTCTCCGTTCAACCTGCCGTTCCCGGAACCTCACTACGAAAACTTTGGGATAGGTCTGTTCCAGAATGCCATTGACCTGGAAAACCTTCTTGCGTCCCGTGTTCGCTTTAATACTGACCTCTTGGCCAACAAAGCTGTCCATATCCTTCCGGATCTTTTCTAAAACATTCGTTTCTTGCCTGGACAAACCTGTTCACCATCCTTCTTCTTTACCATAAATAAAGTATAGCACAGTTTGTCCATTATTGTCAAGAAAGAAAATTATAGCAAAAAGAGTCGGGCTTTGTCAAGATTGAACTTCAAAAAAATTTTTGGCTCCTCACCCTTATTCTCCCCCAGTGCGCCATTTTTCTATCCGGGCTTTAATCTCCCGCTCATAGCCTTCGGTCGTCGGCTCATAGTAACGACGCCCTTTCAGCTCAGGGGGCAAGTATTCTTGGCGGACATAATGTCCGGGAAAAGCATGGGGGTAGAGATAGCCCTGGCCGTGCCCCATCTGGCGGGAGCCGGGATGGCTGGCGTCCCGAAGATGCAGCGGAATCGTCCCCTGGCTGACCGTGTCCACATCAGCGGAAGCACGGTCAATCCCCAGATAACAAGCATTGGACTTGGGCGCGGTCGCCAGATAGACCGCCGCCTGGGCCATGGGAATCCGGGCTTCCGGTAACCCGACCATCTCCACGGCCTGCGCGGCGGCAACCGCCACCAATAACCCTTGGGGGTCGGCGTTGCCGATATCCTCGGCGGCCAGGATAATCATTCGCCGGGCGATAAATTTCGGGTCTTCCCCCGCTTTCAACATCCGTGCCAGGTAAAAAAGGGCGGCGTCCGGATCGGAACCCCGGATCGATTTAATAAAAGCAGAGATCGTATCGTAATGGTTATCGCCTTGCTTGTCATAGCGGATCACCTTCTGTTGCACCGAATCGGCAATAATCTCCGCCGTGAGCACCCGCTTTCCGTCCGGACCCGGTTCGGTCGTCAGCGCCGCCAGCTCCAAACCATTTAAAGCCAGCCGCGCATCACCCTCGGCCACCCGGACCAGATGTTCCAAAGCCGCAGGTTCCAGTTCCACCTGGAGGTCGCCCAATCCCTTCTCCCGGTCCTGCAGGGCGCGGGCAATCACTTGCTTCATCTCATCGTCGGTCAACGGCCGCAGGCGAAAAATCCGGGAACGGGACAAGAGAGGAGTATTCACCTCATAGTAGGGATTTTCGGTGGTCGCGCCCAGCAAAATAATGGTCCCGTCTTCCACCGCCGGCAACAGCGCATCCTGTTGTCCTTTATTGAACCGGTGGATCTCATCAATAAAGACAATGGTCCGTTTCCCATGCAAGGCGTAACGCTCTTCCGCTTCCTTAATCAGCTTTCTCAGCTCCGTGACACCGGTCGAAACGGCGTTCACCGTCTCAAAATGGGCTTTCGTATATTTGGCGATCAGAAAAGCCAGCGTTGTTTTGCCGGTCCCCGGCGGCCCGTAAAAGATCATCGAAGTGATCCGGTCGGCTTCGATCGCCCGGCGCAGTAAACGGTTGGGGCCAACAATCTCCTGCTGGCCGATGAAATCCTCAAAACGTTCCGGCCGCATCCGCGTCGCCAAGGGAGCCTCCTTCTTCCGTTGGGTTTCCCGCGCCGCACTGAATAGATCCATCGCCTCTCCTCCTTTTCCAAACCCTGAACCGTTCCTAACGAATTTTCCTTGCCCGCATTATCTCACATTGCCCCACTTTCCTCAACCTTTAATCTTACCTGGCCTTTCTTTTGTCCCTGCTTTTACCGGTCTTTCACCCTAATTATCCCCAGTTCAGGAAGACAAAAGATCCGGGCAAGCCGGATCCTTTTTTGTAGGCAATAAGCAATACCAGTTCTACTGAATTGTCCAGTTGATCTCACCGGTCGGTGCGTACCACACCCGTTTGCCGTACCCGCCGTCAACGCCGCCAAAATCAAAACGCCAACGGTCAAAGGCGAAGGTCACCGTCTGCAGGGGGCCCAACTGGATTCCGTTCTCGCTCGCCCATGTGTAAATGACCTTTTTGATCTGGGCGGTGGAAAAAGGCCCCTGGTTGGTCAGGACGGCATCGGCGGCTTCAAATTGGTCATAATGGTATACGGCGGAAACACCGCCCACGCCCGAGGCGTGCAGATTAACCCCCCTAATCTCAATTAAAATACGGAAAGGACCATTCACCCGCAGGCGGCGCAACTCTCCGCCGTAAAAATACAGGGCCGCTTCGCCGCTGGTTTGGGTAAAGGACCGGGCGGTGTAGTCGATGGTCCGCCATTGCTGGTCAATCATGGCCTGGAGTTCACCGCAGACCCAGACCACGTCGGGCCGGGACGCGGGTAAGGGCAGGAAATAGCCGAGGTGATCCGGGATCCCGTTCCCGTCCCCATCCACCAGCGTAAAACGCCCGGAAAAAGTAAGGGGTTCTCCGGGCGGAGCCGCGCCCCTCGCGAGCAAGTGCAAGGAAAATACCAGCAGGATTTGGATAATAATCAGTAATACCAAATAAAAACCGGGATGTTTTTTTGCCATGTCCATTACTCCTTTGTTTACCCACGCGGGATGGGTGTTGCTATAAAGATTGCTAAGATCAACCTGCTCCGTCTTTACTTGCACGCACTACCGTATTTAAGTATTTTCGGGTTGACCGTCCAATTCCCTTCCGCAAAGATCTGGTAGTTAGTTCGCCAGTAAGCGCTGGACTGTTTTGGTAACTTCATCGGTATGAAAGGGTTTAATCAGAAAATCCTGAGCTCCGGCTCGAATCGCTTTGTAGATCAGGCCTTTCTGCGTCGCTGTACTGCAAACCACAATTTTCACCTTGGGATTGTACTTCTTAAATTCTTTAATCACTTCTACGGGGTCGGCATCGCCGATGATCAAATCTTTAATCACCAAATCGGGTTCTTCTTTAAAAAAAAGCGCCAAGCCTTCGGTAACCGTTGCTGCGTCAAAACACTCGTTACCGGCGTGGATCAGAATTTCCTTCAATAAGAGCCTGAAGAGTGGGGAATCGTCGATCACAAGAATTTTGGCCACCTTCCCCCTCCTCCCACATGTTATAATTGATCAAATTTCTACGGTTAAAAATAAAATCCTGCCTTTCCCAGCACGACTTCCCTTCTTTCTACCAAATATTATGAAAAAAAGGCCTTTTACAGGCCTTCTTTCAGTCGGTTAATTCGCCGTCATGGATGTCATAACTCCAATTCCGGCCGTAGTTATTATCCCAATGGTCGGCTCCGTCGTGGAAACAGAAATTCAATCGCGTTGGGTTGTTGACGACCAGCGAGGCGGACCAACTGCCGTCCCGCCCTTTTTTCATTTTAATATCCTGCACGTCGGTCCACTGGTCGAAGCCATAGCCGGTATGGAGGTAAATGCTTTTCGCCCCGGCTGTCGCCAGGATCCCCTTATATTTCAGTTTAACCTCATCACCAACGGTAATTGGCACCGGTTCCACGTAAATTCCGTCCACAACCTCTTGCATTTTGGATTTGGCCACCGCTTAACCTCCCTTCCAAAGTATGTCCCTTCGTATTCTCCCCATCGTCGCCGGGATCATACTGGTCGGGCCGGAGGTTTATTTTCCCGTATAGACCTCCGGTTTGAGGATCCCAATCATCGGCAGCTCCCGAAAACGCTCCGCATAGTCCAAGCCATAACCCACCACAAAATGATCGGGGATGACAAACCCGTTGTAATCCGGGTGGATGTCGACCTCACGGCGGCTGGGCTTATCCAGTAACGTACAGATCTTTAGGCTGGCCGGACAACGCGCTTGGAGGTTGCTGACCAAATACTTAAGGGTCAGCCCGGTGTCGATAATATCCTCCACCACCAGAACATGTTGGTCTTCCAGCCCCATTTCAATATCCTTCAAAATCTGAACCGCACCGGAAGTCCGGGTTGAATCCCCATAGCTGGAGACCGCCATCAGATCATATCTTAAAGGGACTTTGATCTGCCGGATCAGGTCCGCCATAAACGGAAGCGCCCCCTTTAAGATTCCAATCACCACCAACTCTTTCCCTTGGTAATCCCTGGTAATCTCCGCGCCCAGCTCTTGGACGCGCCGGGCAATATCTTCCGGGGTCAGTAAAATTTCGGCTAATTCTTTCACTGTTATCCTCCTGCCAAACATAGACTTGTTTTCCCATATTTTGCTGGATTCTATGATTTTATCTTACCTCATTGGAGATGTCAAGTACACCCGGCGGCACGGAACCGGGTACCGGCGTACGCTCTTCGGCCAGGACCGCCGAGTCGAGCAGGATAATCTGCCACTTCATCTTATGCTTTTCCAGCACCAACCGGTCGCGCCGTTCCTGGTTAATCCAGATATCGCCTTGCCGGATCCGCAGACGGTAAACGGCGGTAAAAACGGGACGTTCAGCGGTTGATGCCTCTGCTTCCACAATGGTCAGCGCCGTCAGGTCGAGGAAGGGGTCGGTGATCCTTTCATAGGCTTCACGAATCTTACCCGTAACATGCAGCACGGAGACCATGTCGATAAACTCGCGCCCCACTCCTTTGGCCAAGGCCTCTTCCATTTGGAGCGGATCAAGCCGGGCCAACCCGTCGTAAAAGACCGCCACCACCTCCTCCGGCGTGGTGGCGGGTGTAATCTTCTCCTCATAACCACCCCCGCGGAGAAGTAAAAATACAATCAGGACCAAACCGAGGACCGCCGCCACCGGCCATTTGTAATGTTGCCAACGCCAGTACCACTGTCTTTTCCGCGCCGTTTTGGCCCTCACTGTTTCCGCTTCCGCTCGGAAGCGGGTGGCTTCCTCCGGTTTCGCCACCAGGGTCCCCGCAGCCATGGCTTGTTGAAGCGCAGCCTGGCTGGCCGGCACATCCGGCCGGTCCTGCGGGTTCCGGCTGAGCAATTTGAGAAGGAACTCCGCTAAGCCGCCCCCGATCTGCGGTTGAAAGTAACGGGGATCCGGGGGATCTTCCCGGAGCATCGCCGTGACCGTCTCCCGCCGGTCATGAACGGGAAAAGGAAATTCCCCCGTCGCCAGGTAAAAAAGGGTCAGCCCTAAAGTGTAAAGGTAGGCCGCGGGCGTCCGGGGCCCCCCGGCAATAACCTCCGGCGCCTCATAAAAGGAACGCTGTTCACCGCCGGCCCGGTACGGGGCCAGCAAATACTGCACCCGGGGGTCCAAAAGCCCCCAACGTCCGTCCCCCAACGGAACCAGATCCCCTGGATAGAACGGGATAAACTCCGGAGTCCCTTCGTCGGAGGTCGGCACCATGGATAGCAGCTCCTGGGCGACCGCGGCGACCGCGGACGGCGGCAGGACCTGCCCCTTCGCTTCCCAATTGGCCCACAGTTCCTCATCATAGACCAATACAAGCCCCGTCTCGTCCCCACACTTTTCAATTCCCCGGTAGGTAAAGACCGGCCAAGCAGTGGCCAAACGCAGCGGCGTCTGGATGGTCTGCCGTAGTTCGCGGAGAATTTCGAGGAAGATCTTCTCTTTCGGTGGTTGGGTCAGGCCAAGGGGCTCAAACAAATATTTTTCCCCTCGTTCATCCACGACCAGCCAAAGCGTGGCCCCGTCTCCGGCGGTTTTCGTTGCTTTCTGTGATAAACCCATCCCAACACCTCCGTTCCTTGTCTTTCTTTCGGAATAACCCTAAAGAACATTTAGTACTGTGCCGAAATTGATATTGAAGATATTATTAAAGGCCAAGGCCATTTTTCCATTTCAACCGTCCGATCTTTAACTTAAATGTTACCCAGCATTAACTCCTGTGTAATTTTAAACCGTTACGATTAAACCGATTTTAACCATCAAGACGGACCATCATTATCGCGCCGATTGCTCCGGAAAGACTTAATAAGCGCTTTAAGGATGATTAATAATGTTACAACATAATAACGGCAAGACCCAACTCCGGCTCAAAATTAACCTAAAGTTACACCAACTAACCAGCTTACTATTTCTCGCGTTGGTGTGCCTCCTTACCTTCGGCCAAACCAGTCCTTATCCTTACTCCCTCCGGCCTTATTTAACTTTTGTCCTTCTTTTTTCCTTTGTGGCCTTGGTGGTAAAGGAGATCCTTTACAAGCGCCAACTCCTGCCCCGCTTTTTTTGGCTCATGGACCTCCTTGATGTGGCCACGGCCTCTTTCATTTATTATCTGGGTTTTTTCTCCGTGAACTATCTGATCGTCCTTTATTTCTTCCTGATCTTTCTATCTGTACGTGAGTTTATTCCCGGTGAAACCCATTACCTGACCTTGCTTTCCCTGATCGGTTTCGGCATCAATGTAGCGCTCTTATGGCCGAACTACCGGATCCTGGCCCCCATCTACGGTATGGATCCGGTCTTTTACGGTTTTATTGTCGGTTCCGCCTTCTTTTCGCTCGTTTTCGTCGGGGTCTTTGCCTATTTCTATGCCAAATCCGACTTTCGGCTCTCCCGGCATCTGGAGCAAATGTTGGCGGAGAAAGAAGCCGCTTTAAAAGAGACTTACCTCACCCACGCCAATCTCGAGGAGAAATACGCCTTTTCCTATACCCTAACCCTGATCCAGCAATTCCTGCTGGAAGAGATGGACGAAACCAACCTGCTCACCCGGATCACCGATATTATCCAAGGGATCGTGGGCAGTTATAGCTGCGCTATTTTTAGTCTGGATAAAGACAATACCATTCGGCTTGCCGCTTATTCCGGAAAACAACTTCCGCCGGACCTGCCCGAGTTTGTCCAGAGGAAAGACAGTCTGGTGGCGTTGACGATTAAAAGCCAGGCTATCCATAATGAAAAAGACGCCTCCTTTGCCGAGCGCAATTTCTGGGCCGAGCACAATATTCATTCTTTGATCACAATCCCCCTTTCCACCAAGAACAACAAATTAGGGGTGATCCTGGTCACCAGCGCCCAAACCTTCTCCTTTGACCAGGAGCAACAGGAACAGTTAATGATCATTGCCAACCAGATCAGCTTAGCCTTGGAAAACACCCGTCTGCACAAAGAAACAAAGTTAATGGCCTGGCACGATTCGCTCACCGGCTTGTACAATCGTAACTACCTCAACATTTTCCTTTCTATTGTCGAAGATAGCACCAGCAATCGACTGGGCTGCCTGATCTTTGATCTCGACCATTTCAAAGTGGTCAATGATACCTATGGTCATACCACCGGTGACATGGTCCTGAAAAAACTGGCTACGATCCTGTCCAAACATACCTCCCCCGGCCGAATTGCCGTTCGTTACGGCGGGGAAGAGTTCATCATGCTCGACTTGAATTCCAGTATGGAAGAGCTTTACAACTTGGGCGAGCAAATCCGGAAGGAAGTGGCCGCTTATAAATTCTGGACCGCCACGGGCGAGGAGTTTTCCATCACGATCAGTTGCGGGATCGCCCTTGACGACACCGGCTTTGACAAGGTCTTCGCCAAAGCCGATACCGCCCTTTACCAAGCCAAAAATCAAGGCCGCAACCAAGTGGTCATCTATGGCAGTAGGGCAATGGAAACATCCGTTAATTAAATATTCGATGCCACCCTAAAAAAATAACCGCCGTCCGTGCAGCGTGCCTTTCCCAAGCCGCTAAGACAGACGGCGGTTTTGCTATGCCTCGGACGCGGTGTTGGCCTCCGGGAGCAAGGTAATCCGCCCGTCCCGGAAACGAACCACACAGGGACGGGAATCAATCTGCGCACAATAAGTAATATCATCACTAAAACCCAGTGCGACTAAGCCTCTCGCGTGCTGCGCCTGGTGCAAAACGGCAACCGGGTCCGCTTCGGGCCGGCCCATAAGATGCCGGTAAGCCACCAAACCGATCCGGGCGGCGTCGGTCAGCTCCGCCTCTACCCCACTGGCCAAGAGCCGTTCGGTCATCAACCCGGCACAGAGCAAATCTTCCAAACCCGGTTCCCCTTTGGTCCCAGCACAAAAAAAGACCACTTCCGCTTTGTCCGCCAAATAAGTACTGGTTCGTCCGGCATTAAGAAAGGAAGCGATCAAAATCTCCGCGGCGTGTTCCGCTTCAAGCATGGCTTGGGTCCCGTTGGTGGTTGTCAAGATAATCCTTTGGCCGGCGACGGTTTCCGCCGTGTATTCCAGTGGGGAGTTTCCCAGATCAAAACCGGGAATTTTCAGCCCTTGGCGTTCACCACCGGTCAAACAATCGGACCCCAGTTTTCTCCGGAACAGGGCGGCCGTCCCCGGATCGGCCACCGGATAAAGGGCGAGGCACCCGTTGGTCAACGCCGTCACAATCGTACTGGTCGCCCGTAAAACATCAATCACGACCACCGTTTTCCCGTGAAAGTCCCGCCGCCCTCTACTGCCGGCGGCAAAAATAAGATCGATTTTCATGCTGTCATCCCACTCCACAATTGATGCTGTATCGCTTTCTGGTCTTTACTAGTCTTCTGTCAAGGCAACTATTACATTCTAGATTCGTTTCCAACTGGCACCAGGGTCTCTTAACGGTAAGCCTGGGTCATATGTTCAATCTCCCGCGGGTGCAAGCGCCAGTAAGGCCCGGAAAACTCCCCGGGCAGAGTCCATGTCTGCAAATTTTCCCCCAGATCCAAGTCTTTAAAGAATAAATACAACCCAAGCAGTTCGGAAAACTGTAGATCGGTCTGGACGTAGTCCCGGCCGATCCGAATTAGATCCGGGAGACGCCCCAGTAACCGAAGGAACGTCTCCTTCTCTTGCAGTTTTTGCGCCAGCGCCGCCAGGAACTGTTGTTGACGACGGGTCCTGGTAATATCACCCAGGGCATCGCGGCGGAAGCGCACGAACCCCAAGGCCTGGTTCCCGGTGAGTTTTTGGCGGCCCGGCTGCAGATCAATTCTAAAACCGGCACTGCGGTCCTCGTAAAGCATTCTTTTATCCACGGTGACCTCAACCCCGCCCACCAGATCCACGATCTCCCCAAAGCTTTGGAAATCAACCATCAAGTACCGGTCCACCGGCATCTCCATGATCTTTTCCACCAAGGATTTGGTGAGCTCATAACCACCATGAACATGGGCCATGTTAAGCCGTTCCATCCCGACCCCGGGAATCTCAATCAAACTGTCGCGGGGGATTGAGAAAAGCGCGGCCCGTCCCTGCTCTGGACGGACGGCCAGAAAAAGCATGGTGTCGGTCCGCGGCCGTTCAAGTTCACCCTGCTCGTTATAGTTCGGCGCGTCAACGCCCAACAACAAAATGTTGGTCGGGGTGCGGAGAAACTTTTCCGTCCCGTTTAGCCACCGTCGCGACGTCAAGTAAAGGGTTAACTGCCCGAAGAAAATAACTGCCACCGCCGTCACCACCAGCTTTTGGGCCAGTCCGGGCCGGGCTTTCGGGTCAGAGAAAAGTTGCATGCAAACCCCCTCCTTTTACACGCTTCCCGCCAAAACTAACCTCAGTCCCTGGGCTCTTCCCCTTCTCCGGACTGAGCTCTTTCTTCAGTTTCTGTAGTTTTATCGGGTTCGGGTTTGGTCTGACTGGAACTGCCTGCTTCGTCCCGGGAGTCACCCGTCCCTTGGTCAGCCAGGTTACTTTCCTCTTTGCTTTTTGCGGCCGGCAGTTCCTCTCCGCGCAACAAAGCTTCAAACTCCGCCCCTTCCAGCGTTTCTTTTTC
This sequence comes from Capillibacterium thermochitinicola, assembly GCF_013664685.1. Lineage (NCBI taxonomy): Bacteria > Bacillati > Bacillota > Capillibacterium > Capillibacterium thermochitinicola. Next base: position 42,449 of record NZ_JAAKDE010000001.1, on the reverse strand, counting down.
CAGAAGCGCACGGGCGACCCGGTCCAACTCCTCCCGGTGGGTGGTGATGATCTCTTCCGCCCGCTTATAGGCCTGGTCGATCAGCAAACGCATCTCCCGGTCGATACTGGCGGCCACTTCTTCACTGTAGTTTCTGTCCCTGGAGATATCACGCCCAAGAAAAACCAGTTCCTCGTGGCCGTGCCCAAAGGTCATCGGGCCTAACTCGTCGCTCATCCCGTACTCCATAATCATCTTCCGCACCAGCTTGGTTGCCCGTTCCAGGTCATTGCGGGCACCGGTACTGATCTCGCCCAGTGCGATCGCCTCCGCGACCCGGCCGCCAAGTAAAAACACGATATTTTCCATTAGTTCGGTCCGCGTCGCATAATTTTTATCTTCCAAAGGCAAGGCTAAGGTATAACCGCCGGCCTGTCCCCGGGGAATAATGGAGACTTTGTGAATCGGGTCGACGGTCGGCAGGTAGTGGCCGACCAACGCGTGGCCCGCTTCATGGTAAGCCGTTAATTCCCGTTCTTTTTCGCTCATAATCCGGCTTTTCCGTTCCGGCCCCGCGATCACGCGCTCGATCGCTTCCTCGCAATCTTCCATGGTAATCATCTTCTGATTTTTGCGGGCCGCAAGTAACGCGGCTTCGTTCAACGTATTGGCCAGATCGGCTCCGGTAAACCCGGGTGTCCGCCGGGCCAAGACTTTATAATCAATGGACGGATCCAGCTTCTTCCCCTTGGCGTGGACCTTCAAGATCTCTTCCCGGCCCCTGATATCGGGGATATCCAGAACCACCTGGCGGTCGAAGCGCCCGGGCCGGAGCAAAGCCGGATCTAAAACATCGGGACGGTTGGTGGCCGCCAAAATGATAATGCCTTCGTTCGGTTCAAACCCGTCCATCTCCACAAGGAGTTGGTTTAAGGTCTGCTCCCTTTCGTCGTGGCCTCCGCCAAGCCCTGCTCCCCGTTGACGGCCGACCGCGTCGATCTCGTCAATAAAGACAATACAAGGGGCATTCTTCTTCGCGCTTTCAAAAAGGTCACGGACGCGGGAGGCCCCCACGCCGACAAACATCTCCACAAAGTCGGAACCGCTGATACTGAAGAAAGGTACGCCGGCCTCCCCGGCCACCGCCTTGGATAGCAAAGTCTTACCAGTTCCCGGCGGTCCGACCAAAAGGACCCCCTTGGGAATCCGCGCTCCCAGTTCGGTAAAACGCCGGGGTTGTTTCAAAAACTCAACAATCTCAGCCAATTCTTCTTTGGCCTCATCGGCGCCGGCCACATCTTCGAAAGTAACCTTGGTTTTATTCTCCGCCGTATAAAGACGGGCCCGGTTTTTCCCAAACGAGATTGCCTTATTCCCGGAACTTTGCATCTGGTTGATCAGGAAAAACCACAAACCGACAAAGATTAGGATCGGTAACAGGTTGGGAACGATCATGGACCACCATGGTTCGGTCTTTTGCCGGTAGGTCCGTTCCACCCCCGCCCGGCTCAGCGGAACTTCATAAACCTCCGGAGCCAAGGTAGGACTGGGCCCTTGCGCTACAAAATCCCTGACTTCTTTCCCATTGGCCGAATATTTACCTTCAATCTGGCCGTCGGTATAAACAGTAACCTTGAGGACAACTCCCTGTTCAACCCGGGCCAGGAATTGATCCCATGTCCAAGTTTCCACGTTGTTATTTGCGCCGAAAAAAGTCCACAAAACAAATAAGGAAATTGAGACTAAGACTAGATAAAAGACTAACTCCCTAGCAAATCGCAAAGATAAGCCCCCTCTCGAGGTGAAAAATGTCATAGGTTAAATTATACCATAGCCGTTTCTTTTCGACAACACTACCGGTACGGGCGGTAGCGGAGATAAAGCACCCGCCGGCTCGCGGCGGTGATCCTCCCCCACTCCGCCGGGCGCAGCCCCATTACCCCTAAAATCCGGTCTTTTCCGTCAACCAAAATTGGATAAGCCCACCGCTCATGCCGGGGGATCTTCGCATTGATCAGCAGGTCTTTCACTTTCTTGCTCCCGGCCAGACCAAAGGGTTGGAAACGGTCCCCCGGCTTCCGCGGCCGCACGTAAAGGGGGAAAACCAGCTGGTCGGCATCGAAATAAAATTCGTTCGGTACCACCGCATTCCAGTCGGCCGGGAGCGCTTCCACCGTCAGCAACCGGCATTCAACCTCACCAGTGTGGGCCGGTAAAACCGTTACACCGGGAACCGCCAACGCCAGCGGTTCCCATTGCGCCCGCCCGTCTTCTTCACCACGGACGGACACAATTGCGTTGGCCGGTCCAAGCCAGATCGCCTGGTTCTCTTTAAACGCCATTAACCCGCCGGGCAGGTCAATCCGCTTCCCCTCCGGCGCGTCAATGAGCCCGACAAAAGCTTCGGAATGGACAAACTCCAAGTAAGAATCGGTCTTGGCCAATGAAAAAAAAAGCCAACGAAAGAGGAACCTTCGGACGGCGGGGAACAACTCCCGCCAGGCCGCGGCCGGTACCAAATAACCCCCGTTGTGATTGGGGGTTAACCGTCCGTCCGGTTGGATTAGCCCCCAGCGCACCAAGGCCTCCCTCCCAAGGGCGGTGCCGACTTCAACCCATTCGCGGCAAATTACGGCGGTCTCTCTTAACCTTCCTCGGAGGCCCGGCTGATATTCCTCTTCAAGATAAGGAAGCAATTGATGGCGCAGACGGTTACGGAGATAAACCGGCTTTTGGTTGGAAGCATCTTCCGCCCAAGGCAGGTTTAGCCCCCGCGCATAAGCCAATATCTCTTCCCGCCCGACTTCGATCAATGGCCGGACATAACGGTCCCGCACCGGCGGGATTCCGGCCAATCCCTCCGGCCCCGCCCCGGCCAAAAACCGCATCAAAACCGTTTCCACCTGGTCATCGGCATGGTGGCCCAAGGCGATTTTTCCGTAGCCGTGCTGTTCGGCGGCAAGCGCCAGCAAACGGTAGCGCTCCTGGCGGGCCGCCACCTGCAAAGAATTGCCTCCTTTCGCGGTTAAAAGGTCAAAGGCCGGACGGGCCGTATAACAAGGCAGACCATGGGCGGCGGCGTAACGGGCCACCATTGCCTCCTCCGCCGCAGCCTCCGGGCGCAGCCCGTGGTTCATATGGAAAACCGCCAACTTTAACTGGAGCGGCAGGCGCATTAGCACGGTCAGGAGGACCATCGAGTCAACACCACCGGAAACCGCCACCAGAATCTTTTCGCCGGCGGAAAACATCCGGTAGCGTTGGATCGTTGCCAACACTCGCTTTTCAAAGGTGTCCATTCCTTCACCTTCATTTAAAGAAACGTCTTTTCCCCCAATAAGTTTCGCATTGCCTCCGCATTATCCTGTTAAAGTTTGTATAAAAGATGATTATTATAATCGTTTATTATAAAATCAACAATAAACCGACGATATACTCGCGATAAACCACTCTAAAAGCCATAAATCCCGATAATTCGCATTATTTGGCCCGGCGCCCGCCGGCCGCAATTTGCAAAACGATAATCGACAGGTCATCATCAATTTCTCCGTTCGCTTCAATCCAGGCCAGTTCCAGCAGATACTGGCTGAGCGGTTCCGCCGCGGTTTCATTGCTCCGTTTTAAGGCCTTCAGGATCCAGTCTTCCTTGGATGCGCTCAGCGAAGCCGCCCCGTCGCTCACCATCACCACCAGATCGCCGTCGTCCAAAAAGTCCCGGTAATATTCGGGGTCGACCCGCGGTACAATCCCCATCGGCAAGGAAGCGGAACGGATCACCTGCACCTCCCGGCCTTTTTTGACATAAGTCGGGGCCGAGCCGACTTTAAAAAGCTCTACTCCACCCGTGATCCGGTCAAACAACAAAAGATCCAGCGTGGTAAACTCCTCTTCGGGGGTGGCCAACAGCAATAGGGAGTTCAAACTTTGCAGGGCAAAACTTTTTTCAAACCCGGCCGTCAACATCTCCTCCATTAACTTAATTGCCGCGCGGCTAATCCGGGCGGCGGCCGTCCCCACCCCCATCCCGTCACTGAGCATCGCTAAAAAGAGATCTTCCCGGATTATCCGCATCCGTTGCGAATCACCGGACACCTGGTTTCCTTTCTTCGGCACTTGCACCACTGCGGAATGTACTTCATACTCCGGCTCCGGAGCCAGACAAAAGTGGCAGCGGCCCTCCCCCTCCCGGCCGCATTCACCACTGGTAACCGCCAACCGCCAGCCCAAGGTTTTCGCCAGCAGAGGAGCAACCACCAAACGGCATTCCTGGGCCCCGCCACACGGTCGCTTCTCCACCAGCAGGCGGGTCCGCCCGTAATTTCCCCCGGGCACGATGCTGATTTGGGCCCCGGCCACTCCCGCTTTCCGTAAAGCACGGCTCAGTTTTTGTTCGCTTTCCGGAGCATAATCCAGATTGATGGCGGCTGTTTCCGCCATCTGGTTCAAAATCCCGGCCACCCCGGTTAAACGTTCCGCCAGGAAGAATTGGGCCTCGGCATAACGGCGGCGCCAATAATGGCCGGTCCGTTCCTGCTCCATTACCAGATTGACCGTGGTCAGGAGGGTTTCTTTCTTCACGCATTCCTCCGCCAAATGCCCCTTCAGGTGCGAAAGATTGACTTTAACTCCCATCTCCACCCAACCAAGCAAGGTGAAGAGCTCCCGGTAGGTTTGGTAAAACCGCTCCTTCCAGCAGAAATCATATTTAGAACAAGAGTGACAGTTCTGGTCGGCAATCTCCTGAAAGACGGCGAAGGCTTCTTCCTTCCCGGCACCGGCTTCCTCGGACGGTACCGGCTTGAAGGTCCGGCCCAGCTCCCGGAAGAAGGCGCCCAGTCCCCGCAGGCGGGCCGCTGTTTCCGCCCAAAGGACACGCTTTTTATTGTCGGCCGCCACGCCCGCCAGTCCAGCCGTGAAGCGTTTCTCCCAACGCCCGATGGTCGTAGTGGGAATGACCAAGAAAGCCACAAGGGCCAAAAGCCCTTGGCCCAAATCGGCCCACAGTTCGGGTGCCTGCCGCCACAGAACGGCGCAGACCGCCGTCGGCAACACCACAGCCGGTACCATCCGCCCTTTGCCGTAAATCGGAAGGAAGGCCATTAATAAACTACTCCCCCCGATCCAGGGGAGGTGCCACGGCTTGGCTTGTCCCAAGGCGTAATCGGCCAGGAGGAAGAGCAAGCTCAGCGTGACACCGGTCAGCACAGCCGGCCTGGGGCTGGCCAGCATCACCACAATAAACAAAAACAGATAATTAAGACGGATTGGACCCCCCACCCCGCTGCCGAGGACGAATTGGGCGAGAGCCAAATAAAGGAGTAAAGCCAACAGCCAGAAGGTCAACGCCTTTTCTTCTTTGCTTTGCTTTGCCCTTTTCATCGACCCCACTCCTATCCGACGAGTTTTACCGCTTAATCAACCCTTTCATTATAACAGTCTTTCCCTTTTATTTATGTCGACTTCTCTTCGATCAAAAAACCGTCTTTTTCGGGTTTTCTCCGCCTCTTCCTTGGGCCGGGGCAGTCGGCGAAACGCCAAAGGAAGCAGGATGGTCAAAGCAAAGCAGCCGTAAAACGGATACACTTTTTGCAGGAGCCGGGCAAAACCAAAGCGGCTGATCACGACCGCCAAGAGCAGGATAAAGGCCAGTTTCCAGAGATAGGCCCGGTCTTCCTCCAGACGGAACCGGGAAACCAGTCCGTAGGCATTTGCCACCAGACTGGTAAAGAGTTCACCCCAGAGAACAAGGGAATAAAAAAACGGCCACCCCCACCGCCATTTTCTGGTCAGGAAAAGGATGGGGAGATCGATGGCCGCAAAATCGAATCTTTTCAACACCAGATGAAACAGACAGGCCAGAATTCCGAGGCCGAACCCGCCCAGCAACCCTCCGCCCATGAGCAACCTTGGGTCCGGCTCCAGACGGTAAAGGGTAACCAAAACCGGCAGGGCCAAGATTAAATTGTAGGCGCTGTACTGCAGCGCAGCCCAAAACCAGCCTCCCGGCAGTTTGACCGGTGCCGGTGGCGCGGCTACCCCCACCCCACCCAGATTAAGCACCCATCCCGTCAGGCACAGCAGGGGTACCACCAGGCTATTTACTCCTTTGAGACCAGTCAGGGGTTTAATGAGCGCCACCATGGCGCCAAATACGGCGACCCAAGTCCCCAACGCCCTACCCCAACCAAAAGCGGCCGTCACCGCCCCGGCGCCCGCCAACATAATCCCGATCAGGAGAAACAAAAAAACCGTCAGCATCAGGTCACAGAAGAAGGCGTATTGCCGTCCGACAACCCCGGCGAAGAAATCCCGGTAGGATCCGGCGCCGATCCTTCTCCCCCACTCCATGGCTTTCACGCCCAAAACAGCGAAGATGACCCCGGACAGGAGCAGTCCCCAGGTGCCGTATTCCTGGTAACGGGAGAAAAAAAACCAGATCTCCTGCCCGGAGGCAAAACCGGCCCCCACGACGGTCCCAATGTAAATAAAGGCGATCACCAGCATCCGTCCGAGCCGTTCCATCCTATTGCCTCCTCCATAAACGTCGCCACCAGAAATCGCGCCGGATCCGCTCCCGCGGGTACAACTCAACCCAGTCCACCTCTTGGCCTTGGAAGTAAAAACTAAGCCGCCCGATGGTGGCCCCGGCTTTGACCGGCAAGCGCAACGCAGCCGGATCCAAGTGGACGCGGCACTGGCCTTCTCCCTCTTTCCCCTTGGGAAGCACCACCATCAGGTCCCGGCGGGGATAAAGCGCGACCTCCGGCGGATACCCCTGCGGGACAGCAACCTTTACCGCCGGCGTTTCCGCCTTCGCCAGAAGCTTAAGGGAGAAATTGTTAAAGCCGTATTCCAGTAACCGGGCGGCCTCTCCCCAGCGGTCCGGACTGTTTAAAACCACGGCAATAAACCGCCGTCCGTCACGGGTTGCCGAGGCCACCAGACAGTAGCCGGCCCGGTTGGTCGTCCCGGTTTTCACCCCATCCGCGCCGGCAAAGGACCACAGCAAGCGGTTGGTATTCCGCACCTGCCTGGTCTTGGTCCCCTGATACCATTCGACCGCTTCTTCCCTGGTTCCAACCAGCCGGACAAACTCCGGGAGGCTAAAACCATACCTGGTCATTAGCGCCAAATCAAAAGCGGTACTATAATGGTTGGGTGCGGTCAAGCCATGGGCATTGCAGAAATTAGTGTTTAACGCCCCAATCTCCTTGGCTTTCATATTCATGAGCCTGGCAAAATTCTGTTCCGAACCGCCGATATGTTCAGCCAGTGCCACGCTCCCGTCATTGGCCGAACGTAACATCACCCCTTCCAGGAGCTCCCCTAAGACGATCCTCTCCCCCGCTCTCAGCCCGAGGCTGGATCCGCCGGTCCGCGCCGCCCGGGGGCTCACTGTCACCACATCCTGGAGGTTTCCTTTCTCCAGAGCAACAATGGCGGTCATAATCTTCGTGGTACTGGCCGGAGCTTTCCGCTCGTGCTCGTTCTTGGCGTACAGAATCATCCCGCTGACCGCTTCGACCAGGATCGCCGCCCCGGCATTAATCCGGGGCGGTGGCACAACCGGCGGCAGATAAACAAGGGGTGGATAGCGTTCCACCCGGCGGTAACCGCCACCGACGGGCAATTCCACCCCCAGCCGCCCGCCGACCAACAGCAAAAGGAGGAGTCCTCCACCCCAAAGCAACCAGCACCAAGGTTTCATCCGTACCCGGAAAAGACCTTTACCCATGGGAACACCTCTTTACCCTCAATTTTTATGCGGCCTACCCCGTTAAAATGCTGGCTGTTTCGGATGAGGAGCAAAAAAAATGGACCCTAACGGGTCCAGTAGTCTCTAATTACTTGTTCGTTTCGGCGTAAAGGTCGGGACAGATCGAAATGGCCCGCCAAGGTCTCCACCGGTTGGCCTTCAATCAGAATCCGGACCGCTTCCACCTCTGGAAACTTGGTCAACGTATTCACCAGGGACCAAACGACGAGCGCCTCGCCCCACGAACCCCGGTCAATCCGGACCGCTTCTCGGGAAAGGTCCACCACGGCAAGGCCGTTTTCAATCTCCAGATGACGAACGGCGGTCTTCGCGGGCAAAACCGGTTGCAACCCCTCCGTCACCGGACCTTTGATCAACTCGCGCAGCGCCGCCATTTCCGGTTCCGCGGTCGGGCTGATCGTCCGCACTTCCGGAACCAGCAGACTCTGCCCTTCCTCATCCCCGATAAAATAAAGGGCCACTTTCCACGGCGTATTCTCGGCAAGACCCGCGGTCTGCGCCTGTACAGTCGCAAGCTCATTTTGGACTCGCTGCAGTTGGGCCCGTTGGGTAAAGAACCCGTAAGCACCGAGCAGAAGTGTTAAAACCACGCCGCCGGCAAAAGCAAGGAAGGGGGTTTTCCATTCCGGTTTGATCCTGAACGTTAACTTCTTCATGGCGACGCCCCTTAGTACCGGAGGAAAAGACCTACATCCCACCGGCCACCGGGTTCCTGGCCCACGACCAACCCCGTCTCAAGTTTATTGGGCCATGTTTTAAAGATGGTGGTTTGGTGGTGAAAATTCCCTTCCACGCCAATGTGGGGTTGGACGCGGATCCCGAAACCCTTGGGCAACCGCCAGTTCAAATCCAACTCCACAAAGAGTTCGGGTTCATGGTCCTCCTCTAAATTGTATTCAGCCTGCGCCCCCGCGAGGAGGTAGTGGTTGTACCCGATGCCAATCTGGAGCCCCATAAGATAATCCAGGTATTTAGCGCCGTTACTTACCGGCAGAATGGTGTTTACCTCCGAGACAAAACGGAGGTTTTGGTTTAAAGGTATATTCGCTTGGCCTCCGACAAAATAATGTTCCCCGGTCAGATCGTATCCGGTCTGGAACTTGTACCGGTCCCCCGGCGTAAGCAAAAGCCGTGTTTGCCACCGGTTCCCTGCCAATTCCTGGAGTCCCAGATCCCGGTAGGCCAACTCAAAACCAAAAAGCTCATTCACTCGGTAACCAACCTGGAGCTGGGCTTGGTCCCGCCAAGAATAGGAAACCGTCCCTGACCACGGTTCAACAGCCAACACCGGCACACCAAGGACAAAGACCGCTCCCCAAATTAACAAACCAACAAGTGCAACCCGAAGTCTGCCTAGTTTTCTCACAGCGATCCCTCCTAATCATCTCTTCTATTTCGGGGGAAAGGCCTTAATTCCTTTTCCCGACCCTGTTTAATTGATGGGATCGCTGGTTAATTTTGTTTAAAAAACCAGGCAGGCCGGTCTATTGCAGTTGTTGGTTCTGGTAAATACACCCATCACCGTCTGGTGTAATTTTTCATGACTGGCCTCCCGCACAAAGATATTATAATTATCGGTTAAGTATTTCTGCGTGGACAGAATATCGTTGAGAGCCCAATGACTGCACTTTTTCATCGCTAATAATTCCCAGGACAAAGCATCTTTCAGGTACGAAAGATCCTTATCCGTAATAATGTCCGGCGGACTTGTCATCACCCCGACAGTTACGTTCCCGAGCTGGGCTTGTTGCCCTGATGTTCCCATATTCATTTGTCGGTCCATACTGGCGTCTCCTTTCCTTTACTGACTTTTCCGAAAATCCCTCCATATCTTTCCGCAAAAAAAGAAGACCATGCGGAAATCCATCAGGTAAAACCTGGTTTCCGTCCGGTCTTCTCTTCATTAATGTAGATCGGGCAACGCCGGAATGCCCTGCTTTCCACGCCGCCTAGGTTACCCTTCCAAGCCCGTCCGGATCAAGCGTTCTCCCTCGCGCAGCGCCTCGTCCAATTTGTCCACATTCTTGCCGCCGGCCTGGGCCAGTTCCGGTCGACCGCCCCCGCCGCCGCCGGTAATGGCCGCCACCTGCTTGACCAAGTTCCCGGCCTGAAGCTTCGCCGTTAAATCCTTGGTTACCCCGGCGACAAAGTTGACCTTATCATCCTGGGCGGCACCCAGCAGGATCACGCCGGAACGGTACTTGTCCTTAAACCGGTCAACAGTCTCCCGCATGAGGTCCATCGACGCCGTCGTCATCTTCGCCACCAGATAATAGTGGCCGCCAATCTCCTGGACCGCCGCAAAGAGCTCCTCCCCTTCCGCCAAGGCGGCTTTCCGGGCGATCGCGTCCAGATCCTTCTTCAATTTGGCCTCCGTCGCCAGCAAGGCACGGACTTTCTCGGTTAGCTGGGCCGGTTCGGTCTGCAGGAGGGCGGAGAGCTCCTTGAGCAGCTCCCGCTCTTCCGCAGCCATCTGCAGAGCACCCCAGCCGGTAACCGCTTCGATCCGGCGCACCCCCGTGGCCACACTGCCTTCCGTTATGATCCGGAAAGCCATGATCTCGGCGGTATTACGCACATGGGTCCCGCCGCAGAGTTCAAAACTGTAGTCGCCCACCGCCAGCGTTCGCACCCGGTCCCCGTATTTTTCGCCAAAGAACGCCAGGGCTCCCCGGTTCAGAGCCGTCTGGTAGTCGGTCTCTTCGGCCCGGACCGGCAAGGCAGCAAAGATCTGCTGGTTCACTTCCCTTTCCACCTGGCGCAGCTGGTCCTCATCAACCCGTTGGTAATGATTGAAGTCAAACCGTAACCGGTCCGGGGCCACCAAGGAACCGGCCTGCTGGACATGGGCTCCCAGTAAACGCCGGAGCGCGGCCTGTAACAGATGGGTCGCAGTATGGTTGGCCGCCGTCATTTTGCGCCTCGCTTCATCCACCAGCAGGGTGTAGCTGACCGCCCGGCGGGGGAAGTCCGCCCTCTTTGCCACCAAATGGACGATCTTATCCTGTTCCCGCTGGGTGTCGACCACCGGAAACTCTACGAACGAACCGGGGGTCACCTCCACCCGGATCAGTCCGGTGTCGCCCACTTGTCCGCCCCCGGCCGCATAAAACGGGGTCACCGCAAAGACCAGCCGGAAATACTCATCATCGGTCCCGATCATCCTTAACTCGGTGGTTGTTTGCAATTGCTCATAACCAACGAACTGGGAATGGGTGCCGGACGAAACAATCTCCCAATGAACATTCGTTTCGTCGCCGCCGAACTGGCTGCCCGCCCGCGCCCGCGCTCGTTGGGCTTCCATCAAACGGTTAAACTCGTCCCGTTCTACCACGAGTCCTTCTTCCGCCGCCATTAATTCCGTCAAATCCAGGGGAAATCCATATGTATCATAGAGTTTGAAGGCCTCAGCCCCGGGGATAATTTTTTTCCCTTCTGCCCGCAGGTTCCGGCTGAGGTCGGCAAACAACGCCAAACCCTTGTCCAACGTCCGGCCGAAGGCTTCCTCCTCGGCCAGGATCACCCGGGAACAATGTTCGGCCTGCTCTTTTATTTCCGGGTAAGCCTCGCCCATCTCGCGGACCACCACCGGGACCAAACGGTGGAGGAGGGGCTCCTTCGCCCCCAAATTCCGGGCAAAACGGGCCGCCCGGCGCAGGATCCGGCGCAGGACATAACCCCGCCCTTCGTTGGCCGGGAGTACCCCGTCGGAGATGGCAAAGGTCAACGCACGGATATGGTCGGCCACCACCCGGACCGCCACCCGCTCCTCTTCCCTTTCCAAACCGGCACCGGTCAAGGTCAGGATCTCCTCGATGATCGGGGTAAACAGATCCGTGTCATAGTTGGATTTTTTCCCTTGTAAGATGGCAACGATCCGTTCAAACCCCATGCCGGTATCCACGTGTTTCGCCGGCAATTCCTCCAGTGTCCCGTCGGCTTTCCGGTTGTACTGGATGAACACCAAATTCCACAGCTCGACGTAACGCCCGCAACCGCCGTTAACTCCGCACCGGTGTCCGGGCACGTGGCCCTTATCACAGGCCTCCGGCCCCAGGTCATAATGGATCTCCGAGCAGGGCCCGCACGGGCCGGTCTCACCCATCTCCCAGAAATTTTCCTTATCACCAAAACGCATAATCCGTTCGGCCGGCAAAGGTGTCAGTTCGCGCCACAGGGCGGCGGCTTCGTCGTCGGTATGGTGCACGGTGGCGTACAAGCGGTCGATGGGCAGACCCCAGACCTCCGTCAGCAGTTCCCAGGCCCACTGGATCGCTTCTCTTTTATAATAGTCCCCAAAGGACCAGTTCCCGAGCATTTCAAAGAAAGTATGGTGGTAGGTATCGCGGCCCACTTCATCCAGGTCATTATGTTTCCCGCTCACCCGCAGGACCTTCTGGGAGTTGGTCGCCCGTTTATAGGGCCGGGTCCCGGTGCCGAGAAAAACATCTTTAAACTGGTTCATCCCGGCGTTGGTAAACAGCAGCGTCGGATCGCCAATCGGAAGTAGCGATGAACTACGGACAAAGGTGTGTCCCCGGTCCACAAAAAACTGGATAAACTCACTACGGATCGCGTTGGCTTTTTTCATTCTTAATCGCTCCTTATTTCTGGTCAACCATCGGTAACCGGTGCACCGGCATCGTCTTCCCCGGATTGTGCTTCGCCAGGGCACCCTTCCAATGGTAGTCTTTACTACCAAATCATTTATGATTAATTCTACAAAAAAAGGGCCTCCCCTGCAAGGGGTAGGCCCAAGGGATTTCTCGTCCGACCCGGTTTATTGCCCCGCCCGGCGTTGGAAAAACCCCAACGCCACCTCGGGAAAGAGAATATAGGAGAGGACATCTTCTTCGCTGAGCTGGCCGAAGCCTTTCTCCGCCAACTCTTGGCGGGCGGCCTCCAGCCGCGGTTCCAGCAGATCGGCCGGGCGGCAAGTGATCGGTTCTTCATCACCAATGATCAGCGCTTTGACTTCCGGATCAATCGGTGCCGGAGGACGCCCATAGTAACCCCGGACATAGTCTTTGATCTCCTTCGGTACCACGCTGTAGCGTTTTCCGGTCAGTACATTCAGTACCGCCTGGGTACCTACCATCTGACTGGTGGGAGTCACCAAAGGCGGATAGCCCAGTTCAGCCCGGGTCCGCGGTACCTCGGCCAGCACTTCTTCGTAACGGTGCAGCGCATTTTGGCTCTTCAGTTGGTTCACCAGATTGGAAATCATCCCGCCCGGAATCTGGTAGGAGAGGACCGCCGTATCAACGGTGCGGGGCGACTCCAAAGCCTTGTACTCCTCCCTCAGCTCTTTAAAGTGCTGATTGATCGGGGCAATCTTCGTCAAATCAAGACCCGTATCGTAGGGTGTTCCCTGCAGCGCCGCCACCAACGATTCGGTCGGCGGTTGGGAGGTCCCCATCGCCAACGCGGAGAGGGCGGTATCCACCACATCAGCCCCTGCCTCGATCGCCTTTAAGTAGGTCATCGAGGCCATCCCGCTGGTGTAGTGGCAATGGAGTTGAACCGGAAGCCCCACTTCGGTCTTGAGCCGTTTAACAAGCTCCTCCGCGATATAAGGCATCAACAGCCCGGCCATATCCTTAATACAGATTGAGTCGCAACCCATCTCTTTCAGTTTCAGAGCCAGTGCCACATAGGAGTCGATATCATGAACCGGACTGATCGTATAGCAGATCGTCCCCTGAACGTGGGCCCCCGTCTCTTTACAGACGCGAATCGCAGTCTCCATGTTCCGCGGATCGTTCAAGGCGTCAAAGATCCGGAAGATTTGAATCCCGTTCTCCTTCGCCTTCAGGCAGAAGGCCCGGACCACATCATCGGGATAATGGCGGTAACCGAGCAGGTTCTGCCCCCGCAGCAACATCTGGAGGGGGGTCTTCCGAATCGTCCCGCGTAAAAGCTTCAACCGGACCCAAGGATCTTCGTTCAAGAAACGAAGGCAAGTATCAAAGGTCGCGCCCCCCCAGGCCTCCAACGAATGGAAGCCGATTTCATCAATGGCGGCCGCAACTTTCATCATGTCATCGGTTTTCATCCGCGTCGCCCAGAGGGACTGGTGAGCATCGCGGAAAATAGTTTCGGTGATTCCCACTTTATGTGCCATTGAATATTCCACCTCTTAATTTTAGAATCAGACCAGGTTCCCGATACAGACGGAAGCGGTCTAAATCAAAGCCGGGCCAGTTTAACCCAGACGGGATAACAGGATCCCCGCCGCCACCGCCGAACCGATCACCCCGGCCACATTCGGCCCCATGGCGTGCATAAGCAGATAATTCCCGGGATTTTCCTCGGCCCCAACCTTATGCACCACCCGGGCGGCCATCGGCACGGCCGAAACCCCAGCCGCACCAATCAACGGGTTGACTTTCCCGCCGCTCAGTTTGCACATAAGCCGTCCAAACAACAAACCGCCGATGGTACTAAAAGTAAACGCCGCTAATCCTAAAAGGAGAATGCCAATGGTTTGGGCGGTTAAAAACTGGTCGGCACTGGTCTTCGCCCCTACCGATAAACCCAGGAAAATGGTGACAATATTGATCAGCTCATTCTCCGCGGTCTTGGCCAAGCGGTCCGCCACCCCGGAAACCCGGAGGAGGTTGCCGAACATCAAGGCCCCAAGCAGAGGGGCTGCCGACGGCAGCAATAAGGAGCCCGCAACCGTCACAATAATCGGGAAGAGAATCTTCTCCTTCTGCGAAACGGGACGGAGCTGTTCCATGACAATCTGCCGTTCTTTCTTCGGGACTATCAACCGCATTAAAGGCGGTTGGATAAAGGGGATCAAAGCCATATAGGAATAGGCGGAGATGGCAATCGGCCCCAACAATTCCGGCTTCAACCGGCTGGTCAGGTAGATCGCCGTCGGTCCGTCCGCTCCCCCGATAATCCCGATCGAGGCCGCCGCTTTCAGGTCAAAGCCCAAAATGATCGCCCCGAGCAAAGCGGCAAAGATCCCCAACTGGGCAGCAGCGCCCAACAGAATACTCTTGGGGTTGGCGAGTAAAGGACCAAAATCGGTCATCGCCCCAATCCCAAGGAAGATAAGGGGCGGGTAGATCCCAAGCTCAACACCCTGGTACAGATAGTAGAGTAAACCCCCGGGCTGAAATTTCCCGTTGACCACGGATGGCCCATCCATCAAGCCCGCCAATGGGAGATTCGTCAGTAACGCCCCAAAAGCAATCGGTAATAACAATAAAGGTTCGTACTTTTTGACAATTGCCAAGTACATTAAGTAGAAAGAGACCAGAATCATCAAACCTTGCCCCAGGGTCATTCCCGCCAAGCCGCTGGTCATTAAGAGCGCTTCTAAATTTTTCAGCATGGCGCGCAACCCCCTCTACGACCGGAGGGACAATAATGGATCACCAGTATTGACCGCATCCTTCGGCTTGACAAAGATCTGGCCGATCGTTGCGTCCTCAGGGGCAACAATCTCGTTTTCCATCTTTAACGCTTCCAGCGTCAAGAGGACCTGTCCTTTTTTCACCTTCTCTCCTGGTTGCACATTAATCTGCAAGATCGTCCCACCCAGCGGTGCCGGTAATGGTTTTTCACCAGCACCCATCGCCGGGCTTGCCGGAGCTGCGGCTGGTGCGGGGGTTGGAGCGGATGGTGTCGGCGCAATCGGGCTTGCCGAAGGCGCTGCAGTGGCTCCCGCATTCCCTTGCACAACCTCTTCCACACTAACTTCGTAGACCTTCCCGTTAACCGTTACTTTAAAATACTGCATCTTCTTAAAATCCTCCCCGTTTTTTTTATTTGAACTGAACTGAGTTCGCCCACTTACTTAAAAACTGGATTAGCGCGCGGCCATGGCACCAACGATGGCCGCCACCAGCTCTTCCTCCCCCACGCCAGTGGTGGACGGCGGCGCAACCCGGACCACCGCCTTATGGTTGGCGGGTAAAACCATGCCAAGGGCTGTCATAATGGCAACCAGTTCGTCAGTGGCCAGATCTTCCGAAGGCACAGCCGCCACGGTCTCCGCCCGGGGGGCGGGTGTGGCCGGTTTCATCTCCGGTGCAGCCGGTTCCCCATCCAGTGCGGACTGCTTGTTAATCAGCGCCGAAGTCGCCTTCATCAGAAACAGCAAAAAGACCAAAACCAGAAAGGTAGTCAACATACCGGTAAAGAGTAGCTCGATGCCAACCGCGAGATTATTCATGATTGTTTCCTCCTTCTATCTTCTTTCCGCACGGCCAACAAAGAAAAAACCGGTAAAAAAACCGGTAAAAACCGGATCCCTTCAGAACTTTTTTTGGTTATTTTTATGCCTGAATGGTCAAAAGCCATATTCCCCCACTTGCCCTAAATACTACTAGATGTCAAGGCGAAAATCAATGAATTCTCTGTTACAATTTGGTTTTAATTTCTATTTCGAAATTTAAGTTTCCACTTTTGCAGGTTTTTATCGATTTTCCGCGAAAGATATTTTGGATTTTTAATCTGAAGGAGGTGTCTCGTGATTTATGCCACTGTTAAGCCTGAAAAAAACATCCCCCGCCGATTGCCAGGTCACCGTCACCAAAGTCCAGACCAAACGGGACTGGCGTGTCTTTATCAACCTTCCTTGGCTTCTTTATAAGAACGATCCCTACTGGGTGCCGCCACTGAAAGCCGAAATGTGGGACACCGTCAATCCGAAAAAAAACCCCCTTATGAAGTTGGGTCCTTATCAGTACTTCATTGCCTGGGTGAACGGGCAACCGGCTGGTCGGATTGGGACCGGCATCGATGAGAAGCTCAACCGGGAGAAAAATAAAAAAGAAGGATACATTACCCTCTTTGAATCGATCAATGATTATCGCGTCGCCAAAGAATTGTTCGATCACGCTACAGCCTGGTTGAAAGAACGGGGAATGACCGCCGTCACCGGCCCCCAGTCCCCGTCCAACGGCGACGACTACCGGGGGTTACTGATTAAAGGTTTCGATTCGGAACCGGTCTTATTGAATTCCTATAACCCCCCCTACTATGTGGACTTCTTTGAACGTTACGGTTTTACCAAATTCTTTGACCGCTTCGCCTTTTACTACGATCTCTCAAAACCGGTCACCAAACGGTTCGAAGAATCCGTCGCCGCCCTCAAGAAACGGTACCGCTTTACCACCCGTAACTTGGACCTGAAAAACCTGGACCGTGAATTGGTCGGCATCCAAAAACTGCTGGTCCGTTCCTGGCCGGAGAACTGGCCCGATATGGTTCCGCCCAGCTTACCCGAGATCCAGGACGAGGTGGACAAATTGCTTCCGGTTGCCGACAAGGACTTACTGGTGGTTGCCGTGGACGAACAGGGCGAAATTATCGGTCTGGCCATTGCCCTTCCCGACTATAACCAGGTGTTCAAACGGCTAAACGGACGGCTTTTCCCCCTCGGCTTTATCAAATTCCTTTGGTACCGAAGGAAGATCGACGGTGGACGCAGCCTGATTTTGATGGTCGATCCGGCTTACCACAAAAAAGGCGTTTCCGCTGCCATGTATCTGCATATGTTTGAAAGCGCCTTGCAAAAGGGCTATCGGTATGGGGAAGGTTCAACCATCCACGAATTCAACACGAAAATGGTCAACGACGCCATCCGGGCGGGCGGTGTTCTCTACAAGATCTACCGGATTTACAAAAAGGACTTATAATGAGTGATAACCAAATTTATTAATTGTTCGGCCTTTAGTAACTTTTTCTTCATATCTATCATGTAGAATATCAATTGGGAGCATTAAGTTGTTACCCCTCCTTTTTCCTCCTTTTTAGCCTCTGCACGCCGCAGGGGCTTTTTAGTCTTTCTTTGGCTTGAAATTCTCCCACGCCTCCGCCACAACTGCTTCCGGGTCGAGGTCCCCCCGGTCCGGGACGCCTTTTTTCCAGTAGACCAAAAACTCAATATTTCCTTCCGGGCCTAAAACCGGTGAATAAGTAAGCCCCAGGCAACCGAGGCCCGTTTCCGGTCCCATTAGCAGCACCCGCCGGAGAACTTCTTCATGGATGGCGGGTGAGCGCACAACCCCCTTCTTCCCCACCTGGGTGCGGCCCGCTTCAAACTGGGGCTTGACCAAAGCGATAATCTCCCCGTCCGTCGTAAGGAGGGTCGTAAAAACAGAAAGCACTTTTCCGATGGAGATAAAAGAAAGGTCGGCCGTCAAGAGACTGGGGCGGGCCGGCAACTGTTCAACGGTCAAATAGCGGACGTTGGTCTTCTCCATCACCACCACCCGCGGATCCTGCCGCAGTTTCCAGGCCAATTGCCCGTAACCCACATCAACCGCAATCACTAATTTGGCCCCGGCTTGTAAAAGACAATCGGTAAAACCGCCGGTTGAGGCCCCCGCATCCAAACAGACCCGGCCGGCCACCGTCACCGGAAAGAGGTCCAAAGCACGCCGGAGTTTAAAACCGCCACGGCTCACGTATGGCAGCGTCGCGTCGACCTCGATCACCGCATCGGCCGCCACACGGATTCCCGGTTTATCCACCACTTTTCCATCCACCCGCACCTGGCCCGCCATGATCAACGCCTGGGCCTTGCTCCGGCTTTCCGCCAGTCCGCGCCCGACCAGTAAAACATCGATCCGCTCCCGTTCCATCTTCCCGGCTCCATCCTTTCCCGCTCTCGCCTGTTGGTCTTACCACCAGCGTTTAGTTTATTATCCCGCCCATCCCCGCGGAATTAATTGTTTCGGCCTTCCTCTTTGTTCTTAATTATCCAAAGAGGGTTAGCAAATAAATAATAAATAAGCCCGACAGGGCTTTGGAAACTTGTATTCGGTAAACAACCTCAACATTCGCTACGCCAAAGTGGCCAGGTAATCAACGGCGCTTAAAGCCGCGACCAGACCTTCCCCCACGGCCTTCGCAATCTGCCACGGCCTACCGGTACAGTCACCGGCAGCGAAGACCCCGGGAAGATTGGTCCGCATCTGGCGGTCCACCTTAATAAACCCGTTTTCCAAGGCTAAATCCGGCATTAAACTGTCCAGGGGCAGGCTGGCCCGTTCGATAAAGGCCCCCTCCACCTCGTATTCCCCGGCGGAAGTCTCGACCTTGGTCAGCCGTTCTTCGCCATGCAGGCGGAGAACCCGTCCGGAAACCACTTTAATCCGCGGGTCTAGACCCCGGTAGTCCCCTTGGTAGCGGGGCAGGTAGTAAACCTGAGCGCAGATGTCGGCCAGGAAATTGGCATCCTTCTCGCCCTCCTCCAGTTCGGAAAGGAAAAACACCCTTTTCCCGCGGAAGAACATCCCGTCACAGGTGGCACAGTAGCTGACCCCTTTGCCGACCAGTTTTTCCTCGCCCGGAATCGACGCCTTCTGCGGCATCCCCGAGGCAATGATCACCGTCTTCGCCGCATACAGCTGCTCTTTCCCCATGGCTTGAAAACCACCTTCTTCCGGCCAGAAACTGCGAATTTCATCCTCGATCAGTTCCACCCCTTCGGCGACGGCATGCCCCCGGTAGCTGGCGGCCAACTCCGCCCCGCTCACCCCGGGAAAACCCAGATAATTGTCGACGCGGTGGGCCTGGCGCAATTTATTACTGACCTTCTCTTTTCCCACCAGCAAAACCCGTTTGTTTCTCCGGCGGCCGTTCACCGCCGCCGATAACCCGGCCGGGCCGCCCCCGATCACCAAAAGATCATACTGTTCCATCCCGCTTCCTCACTTTCTGTACATTCCTTATTTTTTGCTCCCTTTCCTTTCCGTCCCGCGTTGTCCCCCGTTACTCGTCATCCGTTGGTAGCCATTCCTTTTACTGCTTACTGCACCAGTTGGCCGGGGTAGACAAACCGCTATTTCTTCTATTATTTATTTTGTTCTCACTTCAAAGATATCCTCCCCCCGGCAGGGTTTTTGTTCTAAAAAGCATAAATTTAATCGGAGGGTAACATGCTTTGACCGGAACCTTAACAGCATAACGGCAAGCCGCCGAAACAAATCAGGGGCAAATGTTCTTTTGCATCACTTCCGGAAGGGGTGTGAATTTGAAAAAAACCGTCATCATCACCGGCGCCGCCCGTGGCATTGGCCGGGCCTGCGCCGAACTTTTTGCCGCCCACGGTTACCAAGTGTTGATCAATTACCACCGTTCAGTGGCGGCCGCGGAAGAACTGGGCCGTTCTTTACAGGAGCGCGGGTTTCGCGTCGCCCTTTTCCAGGCCGATGTCTGCTCCCGTCCACAAGTCGACCGGATGGTGGAATACTGCCAAACCGTATTTGGTCCGGTCGATCTTTTGATCAATAACGCCGGCATCGCCCAGTCCCGTTTGTTCATCGATCTCGCCGTCGAGGACTGGGAGAATATGATCCGGACCAACCTCACCGGCGTCTTCCACTGCACCCAGAGCGTCCTCCGGACGATGCTCCCCCGCCGGCAAGGGAAGATCATCAACATCGCTTCCATGTGGGGACAAGTCGGCGCCTCCTGCGAAGTCCACTACTCGGCGGCCAAAGCGGGGGTAATCGGCCTCACCAAAGCCCTGGCCAAAGAGGTGGGCCCCGCCAATATTCAGGTCAATTGCATCGCCCCGGGGATCATCGAAACCGACATGATGGCCCCCTTTACCGCAGAGGAAAAGACAGCCTTGAAAGGACAGACCCCTTTGGAACGGTTCGGTACCGCGGATGAAGTGGCCGCTTGTGCCCTCTTCCTCGCCTCCGACGCGGCCAATTTCATCACCGGTCAGGTTATCGGGGTCAACGGCGGGTTCGTGGTCTGAATAAACCATTTTCGGCTGGATAACGGACATTAATGGATTTTCAATTTTGCTGTAAAAATTGCTGAGCCTACCTAATTTCCGCGTTAGCACCCCAGTTGCTGAAGGTCGATACGGTGTTTTACTTATTCATGGATTATTCATAAAATACTTCCTGAAAATAAAAAAACCCCCGCTGCATTGGGGTCTTAAGCACAATAACATGGCGCGCCCGGAGGGATTCGAACCCCCGACCTACAGATTCGAAGTCTGCCACTCTCTCCAGCTGAGCTACGGGCGCAGGATTTGAAACCACTTCTACCTGCTATTTTTATAATACCATATTTTGGGGAACCTGTCCACAATCACTTTTTCGGGGCAAAATGGTAGTACAATGGTAGTACAAAAAAGGAGAACTTATCTATGACAGACAAATATCTTTGTCTGC
This sequence comes from Capillibacterium thermochitinicola, assembly GCF_013664685.1. NCBI lineage: Bacteria > Bacillati > Bacillota > Capillibacterium > Capillibacterium thermochitinicola. The sequence continues at coordinate 21,533 of NZ_JAAKDE010000001.1, read as the reverse complement.
AAAAGAAATATCTAAAACCACTATCTTAATTAGATCCGGTATTTATTTTATTTCATTATTATTTCATTGCTTCCTCAGCAAGTCAAATTGAATTTTCCCGCCACGACATTAATAATTAATTATTGCTTTCCGTCTTGAATCTGCAGTCGATAAATGATTTTTTCTAGGTAATCCTCTTAACTGGTCTTTCCCAACTTGTTGGGAATCCTTGTCGCCACTTGTGGTGATGAACCCACAATCATATAAATAACTACGTACTCTACGACACCTGATTGTTTCGTTGCCACTTACGGTAATTTCGGTAAATCCTCAGTCCTCTAACAAAAGAGTTTCCCAGGATGAAATGTCTTTCGCAACTTCCTACGAAAATCTAAAATCTTCAAATAACCTTCTAAAAGAGGACAAGGAAGGAACTGCTTTCCCCACTAGTGGAGAAAACTATAAGAGATCATCTTTATGCTTTTACAAAAAACAGATAATCACATATAAAAAAATAAAACGACCTTATTAAACCTTATGAGTAAGAAAAAATGTAGTTGTTAAGAAAAGATAATTATCATTATCTTGCATTTTATCTCCTTTGTTGCTACAATAAGGAAAGATAATGTACTATTATCTCCTGAGAAAAAGGCAAGATAATCTTAAAAACGTTAAAGGGAGGGATTTTCATGGACTATTTAAGGGAGTTTATAAGCAGTCTTGAAGAAGAAGGAAGGAGCAAGCACACTATTAAGGCCTACGCGTCCGATATCAAACAATTCCAGACATGGCTGGAGGAAACATACGGAGAAGAAAAATTCACCCCTTCCTCTATAACTAAGCTGGATATCACTTCTTATCGTTCATACTTGCTTACTGTTGCTCAAAGAAAACCTTCCGGTATTAACCGGGCGCTTTCTTCGCTTTCGGCTTTCTGCTCCTGGGCGCAAAAACAAGGATATATTTCAGGAAACCCTGTCGATGGAGTACCACAAGCCAAACAGGTCAAAGCCCCTCCCAAGGCCTTGGAAGATAAAGACTTAAATAGACTACTACGTACAGTCTACAAAGCAGGAAAGAAAAGAGACATAGCCATTGTGGAGTTAATGGTAGGGGCAGGGTTAAGGATCGGAGAGGTTGAAGCATTGAATCTACAAGCTATAAAGATCAACGAGAGAAAAGGTTTTGTGGAAATACGGCAGGGAAAGGGAAGCAAATACCGGATTGTCCCTCTTAACAAGGATGTAAGAAAAGCCATCCTGGACTACTTGGAAGAAGAACGGCCACAGGACGCCTCTCCTTCTCTTTTCATCAGTCAGAAGGGAGGAAGGTTAACCTCCAATGCCATCTGGAAGGTGATAAAAAAGTATGCGAAGGAAGCAGGACTGCCGGACATTACTCCCCACTCCCTTCGGCATACCTTTGGGACTAACCTAATCCGCAAGCATGGAGTTGATATTGTAACCACTGCTACTCTTATGGGTCACTCCAATATATCAACTACTGCCATCTATACAAAGCCAAACGAACAGGACATGATCGACGCCGTCGAGAAGCTGTCAAAGAGTTGACCTTCTTTGTCTTCTTCCTATTAATAATGAATACTAGAGGTTAAAGTAATACCTAGTATTCCATAGATAAAAAAGGGATCTCCTCCTTCTCTTTCCCTCCATTTTTTCTCTTATGGGGGGATACGGGGGGGAATTCCTTGATCCGCTTTTTACGTATGGCTTCTCAGATTTTTACTCCAAAATTCAGCCCGAAAATATTTACTGGTTTCGCTCTGCCATCCATACCTTTACGCCACGGTTAAGTTTATAAACCTTGTACAATTCGACGAGCAGGACGAGGCTGTAGATTATCTCAATAATTAATGCTGACATTATATGATCACGTCCTTTATCCATTTATTAAGTGGACTTAATCCAACTGTTGGACTGAAGTACTCTAAATATGAAGAAAATTAAAAAGCTACCGGCAGTAGGGAATTATGAATAACTACGCAATGTCCGTTTATACCTTTATAAGGACTCTGCGTAATTACCGAATATACTTAATATTTAATACAAAGAGAAGCAGCAAGAGACGTTAATTAGGGCTATACTTAAAGTTAACCTTAACAAACTCATTTCTTCGTCGGCCTCCTTCTTTTACTACAATCCCTTTCTCTGTAATCATCTCTATAAATTCCTTCTTATTGAGGACATCCCGTCTAAACATGTAATTATCTCTGAAGCCCAAAGCCTTTCTCACTTCAACTTCGGTTATCTTTTCAAGATCTTCATCTTCCCTAAAGCGTCCCATAATATATTCAAAAGCTTCCTTTGCTTTACCCTTAAGGGTATTCTTGTCTTTCATCCATAATATGATCCGGCTACCCGGGAAAATGACCGGTAATAGGGCTTCTACTCCTGTAATAGGTGATGCTATTAGCCAAAGATCGCTTTTTGGACAGCTGTCCCCAATACATTTTCTTATTGCTCCCCTGCACGAAGCCTGTAATATATGGTGGCAGCTTTCCCCATGCTTCACTCTGGTTATCTCATTTGAGCTAAATATTCCTTTTGTTGTCGTCCTTCCTGCTGCTGCCCTTCCTATTGCTTCATAATCTGCTGTCCTATAAAAAAGAGTTCCTGCAAGAATAACATTAGGAATATTAGCAAACTGATTTGTTGCCGTATGTTTCCCCCAATGAGTAAACTTAACCCTCTCCGGATTAGTGGTCATTCTTTTCTTAATAGCTACTTCAATATTATCCCTGCCGTATCTGTCTACTGGTTTAAATCCTATGACAAGAAACTCTTCTTCTGGTTTAGAATTAATTACTTTTGCCACTTCTTCAGCTATCTCATCAAATGAATCTCTATTATTGAAGCTGAATTTACCTCTTGGACGTCTCCAGACGTGGATCGTTAGGTTAGAATAGTCCTTATTAGCAGTCTTAAGCCGAACAAGGTTTTTCCTCTCTGCTTCCTGTAATCTGTAAGTCTCTCTCACTCTTCCTGATGCGTCGGTGATAAGACAAGGAGCAAAATCCTCCGGCAGATCCTCTGTACAATCTACTAGAGTAAAACCGTCTTGATTACGTACAGTAACAGCTTTGCCAGACATTAGCCATAAGGTTTCAGCATAATCTTTCCTGTCAGGAGTGGAGTTTTCAAAGATTCTTAAAGCTTCATTAAGGGAGACCCGAAGATCAGGGAATTGAAAGACCTCTCCGTCTTTATATTTTTTTAAGTCGACTAATAGCTTTTCTAGTATATCTAGGACTTTTTTCTCCCCTGTGCTTCTTTCCCATTTTTCAACGGTCTCGAGAAGACTCCCGATAGCTGTCCTATTTATTGTCAGGGCTTTACCCACCAGCAGTGACTCATCCCAAATCCTTACCTGTCTAGACTTGTCCTTGTAATAGAATTGCTTAACATCCTTAAAATGTTTACCTGCGCTTTTAATTCTTATTTGCGCTTTTGTTGTAAACAAAACTTTTGCCTTGTTAGCTCCGTATTTTCCGCAACCCAAGTCATTGAGTGGATGGTCTTCCTTAACAAAAACAGCGTATTGATCGGGGACAAGTTTACACTCATCAACAAATCTTTGGATTTCTTCATATCGTTCTAGGCCTATTAGGACCCCTACTCCTTCTAGAGCGCTGTCAGTTGATTCTAAAAATACCCTTAGCCACTGGATTATTGCAGTTGATTTTCCCACCCCTGGATCTATTGAGCTTAGAAAATACTTATTATCGGCTTTTCCGAAAGCCATAGCGGTTAATGTCTCTATAATCTCTTTGAGTGCCTTTAGCATTTCTCTAGAAGGCTTATGGTCATACTCATTAAAAAGGCTAATTATGTTAGAAAAAGCTTTAGTGTTTAGTTCACATTCATCCATATGGCAATTCTTCGTCATAGCTTGTTCATAAATCATTTGTTGTTCCCCCTATCCTTTGTTTTTTTACTGAAACATCTTTTCTACTTGCTCCCCCCCTCAATCAAGAATTTTTATAAGCCCTAGACATAAAAAAGCCGTATTACCTCGAAAAGAAAGTAATACGGCAAAACAAAGAATGAGGGGGAGGAGTTTAGAACAAGTGAAAAAAACCCCTTGGTTTAGCCAAGAGGTTTTTCACTGTTCTATCCTTATGGTACGTAGGTATTATATAACTTTGTAATCAGATTTGTAATACAAAAGCCAGCCTTCCGTATCGCAGATATTAAAACTCATAATACATATATTACAAATACATACAGCTTCTTAAATATTATATCAATAAAAAACCCAAATAAGTGGCCGGTACTTATTTGGGTTTCATCAAAGTTAAATCAAATCATTCTACTCTACTTCAACTTCTTCTTCTATCTCGAAACGCCAAGCTTTAAAACCACGATGTTTAGCCCATTCGATTTCACCAGTCTTAGGATTACGTCTCCATGCACGATAAATTATTTTTTTGCGTTTTATTCGCATGGGTCCTCCAGATTTTGTTCCAAAAATGTAAAAACAGATTGCCCAGAACACCCCAATTATGTTATTATAAATTAGGCAACTATATATTTATAATACCGGCCCACATAATTAGGGGCTGTCCTTCGAGTCGTGGAACACCTCGAGGGGCAATACTGCCAGGCTTTATTAACCGCCTGGTGGTTTTTTTATAAAAAAGATACTTCTTTCCACTTCCATCCCCTTCTTTATAAACTTTTCTATTCTTCTTCTATTTCTTTTAGTTGATCCATTGGCTCCTTCAGATTTATTGTTAAAAGTTTTTGTTCTTCATCCCACACACCAATATACCGTGTAGAGTTCTTAAAATCCAACCCTGTACGATTAGAAATATATTTGACAAAATCTTTAATTCCAATCCTAACATAGCCGTTTCGTTCTCTTTCCGTGAAAGGAAAACATTTCTCATTTTCTTCTTCGCTTGTATATATAGCTTTAAATCCTACAACTTTTTTCTTATCATCGTACCCTATCATGATTTTTTTTGGTCTATGCATCATTTCAATTACAACATTATTAAAAGTTATTCCGTATGATGCAATCGACACTACTGGTGCTCCCCCTGACGGAGTCGTCCACACAAAGTTAAATTCCACCTCGCCGCCCTCCCGTTTTTTAGTCTATTCCCACACCTACATTATAACCAATAATCGTTTCCGTGTCAACCCATCATTTCCCAATGTCTCTTAATGTGGCTTATATGTAGTCATATTATAATTATTTTTGTTATTTCAGTTATTATATATCCTCTTCCACCTTTTGTAGTATATCTAATACTTTGCCTATTACGCCTACAATATCTATCACCTAGTATTCACAGATGTTAACATGTTGGTAGATTGATTTATTTTTGTCTTTATATTAATTATATTACAGTAGAGGATAAGCACCTTGGTGGATTTTGCCAAGTTATCTAACTGTTCCATCAAATTCAGAAGGAAGATAAGTAAAAGTTTTTGGAGTAATAAAAGGAAATATCAGACTTAGTATACTAGACTCCCAAATGGATAGGTATTATAAAAGGTTATATATGCTTTATCCTAAATTCAATAATACTATAAAATAAATAGCAAAGACGATTCGCGACACTATAAAAATACTTATACTACAAAATATAAACAAAAAGAATTTCCTTACATACTAAATACAATATCCAACTCCTTAGCAACCTGTTTCTGCATATTCGGTAGCACATGACTGTACGTATCCAATGTCAAGCCGATACTAGAATGACCCAGCCTTTCTTGGACTAGTTTTGGGTTAACCCCTTGTTGAAGAAGTAATGTGGCATGCGTATGTCGTAGGTCATGGAAACGGATCTCTGGGACACATGCCTTCTTAATCAGAGGCTTAAAAGAGCGTTTAACCATATTTAAGGCCCGGACTAAGCCTCCCTGTGTATTAGTGAAAACATATCCCGAAGAAAGAAACCTTTTCTGAAGTTGCTGTTTCCTATACTCCTTTAAGACCTCTATTGCCAGTTTAGGCAGAGTCACTGTCCTCCTCGCGCTTTTTGTCTTTGGTTCTCCGACTACTAACTTACCTCTCACCTCTTTGACTGTACGTTTGACAGAGACAGTCCCCTGCCTTAAATCAATATCGTCCCACCGGAGGCCTAAAAGTTCTCCTTGCCTTAATCCAGTCGTCAAGGCCAAAACATATAGGGGATAAAACTTATCGCCTTTGGCAGCCTCAAGGAACTTATCCACCTGCTCCTTATTCCAAACAGTCATCTCCTTCTTCCTCTGCTTAGGTTTCTCCACCAAGTCAGAAACATTATAAGATACATATCCCCACTTTAAAGCATGAGAAAGCGCCTTGTGTATTATGGCATGCATATGCTTTACCCTTGAGACCGATAGTCCGGCTTTTATCTTTGAGTTATATAGGGTCTGTAACTGCATCGGAGTCAACTTACACAATAATATCTTGCCAATAGCCGGATATATATGCTTTCTCAGTATCCCTTGGTAAAGGTTAAATGTCGAAGGCCTTAAAGACGATACACAGATCTCATTAAGCCATTTGTCTAAAAAGTACTCAACTGTCATTTTACTTGGTTCTCTATAAGTCCCGGTCACAATAGAAGCGTCAAGCTTTTTCTTTTTTTCTATTAGCTCATCTTTACTTTTGGCATAGATGACCTTCCTCTTCCTTTTACCATGGACGTCTACCCCGACCTGTACGCTGGCACACCATAACTTTTTGTCCTCCCTGTAGTAAATACTGCCTTCCTTGTTTGGACGCCTACTGTTAGACGAAGAATTCATCCTTTTCCCCATAAATAAAACCCCCTCTACCTTTTTTGCAAGTAGAAGAGGTCTTAAACCCTAAATGGTAGTACAAATGGTAGTACTAGTATTAGATCAACCACCCATTTGCACAACCGCCAAAAAATAAAAGCCCCTTTTAGCAGGAGCTTTCTCAACAATCCCACTGGCGCGCCCGGAGGGGCTCGAACCCCCGACCTACAGATTCGAAGTCTGCCACTCTATCCAACTGAGCTACGGGCGCCTTTGAACCTATCTTTTATCTAACTTTGCCCAATTTATTGTACCATACTCATCCCGCTACTGCCAGTCCCAAAACGTGCAAACCCATTCCCCTTCCCGTAACCCGGCCCGGTAAAGATAAAAGCCCTGACTGGAACAGCCAGGGCCCACAGGTCCGAATTAACCATTTGCCACCGCTGGTTTACGCTTGCGCTTTATGCGGGGTTATCGCCTAATTTTACCTAGTACATTACACCTAACAGTAAGAGAATTAAAATCAAGAAAAGGATAAATGCCAAAGAATCATCCACATTCTTTAAGAAATCGAACATTTATTGCACCTCCCACCTAAATTCTCACTATAAACTATGCATGTCGTTTCCGACTTGATTTAGGCTAAAGGTGCTTTCTTACACAACCGAAATTGGATCAATTTTCGTTTAATTCAAGCAGGTGGTTACGGAGCTGGTTTTTCGCCCTCTCCACCGCTTTTATAACATAAGGATCTTTGCTCTTCGCCGTTAATGTTTTCACCGTGTTGACAATATGCACGGTTTGGGTGAATGAGCTCTCTCCTTCTCTTTTTTCCGCCATCCGTTTCACCCCCCATATTATTTTATACCAATGCCAGCGGCGGGGTTATCAATCAGTTCAAAATAGGCAGCCAGCTCGGTTGGGTCAACATTCATCTGTTGTACACCCCGTCCGAAGATCTCACAGAGAACCAGCATAAACTGTTCGTCAATGGGCGAAAATCCAGCCGGATCCGCCGCATATAAATAAAGATAAAGGGCGTAATCAGTCCCGAAACTAAGTTTTACCCCAAAGGCCTCCGCCATGTCTTCTTGGTCGGGGAGGACCAGCCTCGGAAGCAGTCGATGCTGCAGCGCGAAAACTTTTTTCCTGTGTTCCAAAAGAATACTGAACCGTTCCACGGGGAAGGCTTCACCAATGGTCGCCACCAGCTCCCGGAGACCAACCGCCGACGCCACTTCTTTCGAGCCGCAAAAGCGGAGCCAACGAAGGATGATGGACCAACGGAAAGTTTCCTGTTGGATCAACTCTTCCACTTCCGCACCGGTAATCTCCCCGGTTACCCGGGCAATCTCCTCTTCTTGCTCCCTGCTCCACTGCACTCCTTCCTTGCTGACCCGGAATAACGGAAAGAACAAGCAGATCATAATTAGCACCAGGCCTACCGCCACCAGGACAATCCGGGCCAGGACAACCAGGGGAAAGGAGTGGAAGAGATTAAGCCAGAATCCCGGCAGGTTGTTCTCCACAGCCAACGGTGCCGTCAGATGTTCCCAGGAAGTATAAAGAATCATCAGCAGGAGGGGGAGAAAAATCAGCCACCACAAAATCAGCGGATTTTTCCGGACCCACCGGTGGAAATAAGCGAGCGACCGCTTCATCCCCCTCCCCCCTTTAATTTTTAAAATATGAAACCGGCGCTCCGCTTTATGCCACAATCACCTGAAAAATTACATAAAAAAAGCCCTCGTCAAGGGCTTAAAGGGGAAGAAGCGTCAACGGGTCACTGTTCATTTCCGCGCTGCCGATACCGGATGAGCAGAAATTCCCGGATCAAAGAAAGATTATTAAAGATCCGGATGCTGAAGGCCACTACGGCCCCCAAATAAATATCGATGCCGATGCTATAACCGAAATAAGCAAGCCCAACGGCCAGGAGGGCATTGGCAAAGAAACTGACAATGAACTTGGAAAAGATAAAAGTCCCCTCCAACTCAGCCCGCATACCGCCAAAGATCGCATCCACAGTGGCCAGGATGGCCAAAGCGGTGTAACTTTTATAGATGAGAGGCACTTCCCAGGGTAAAAGGAGCCCAATCCCGACCCCAAGGGCAATACCGATTAAAGGGATCAGCAACATTTACAGGACCTCCCCTTCGCCCGTTCCTTCCCAATCTTCGACGGCATCCTCCGTCTCCGCTTCCTCTACCCCGTCGGCAACTGTGGTTTCTTCCGTTTCCTCCGGCACCACCTCGGCATAATTAAAGACCGAACTGCCTTTATAGGGCGGAAGGTAGAGGCTGTCTTTTATCTCAATCTTGATCCCCAGTTCAAAGGGGCGAATTTGGGAATCGATAAAGCCCCCTGGAATCGTAAGCGCCGCTTTTAAGGTGGCCGCATCACCAATCGCCCGGATAATATAAGGTGGGGCCAGTTTCCGCGTTCCCACCAGGATGGTGGTCCCGGCGCAACTAAACCCGGTCTGGGCGACCAACCGTACCCCGTTCACGGCGATCGCTTCGGCCCCGGCCGCCCACAGCTCATTAACCAGCAACTCCAATTGGTCATAGTGGACAATAAATAAGTTGGGATCTTCGTAACTCTTTAGTGGACGCTGCACATCAGTGAGGGTAATCTCCACCCCCGGGCCGCGCAGCGGCGTTACGCCCGCCGCCATGCGCAGGCTTTTCAGCTCCTCGTCCCGGTTGTATTCCTGCAGTTGTTGCCGGAGCTGCTTTAATTCCTCTTCCTTTTTGTTCAGGTCGGTCTGCAACCGGTTCCATTTAATCCCGAGCTCACTCGCAGTTGTAAACTGCGGAAGATAGGTTTTGATATTGGTCTCCGTCCGGAATTGAAAAACCAGCAACATTCCCAACAACATCGACGCCAGGCCGACACCGATTTTCCAGCTATGTTTCGACATTAGCCTTCGCCTTCTAACACAATAACTTTACCATAATTATTCACCGTAAGTTCTTAAAATCCTCTTTACCGACGGTGGAGAAGAAAAAAAGAATCCCGGGGGATTCTGGTTAAAAACGTAATAGCCTTTTTCTAGCGGGTGGCTTTTTTGCGGCCAACTAAAACCCGTTTTAAGGTGTCCAGATGCTCCAAGGTTTTTCCGGCCCCCAGCACCACACAGGCCATGGGGTCATCAGCCAACCGTACTTTCATCCCCAGTTCCTCCGCGATTAGCCGGTCAAGGCCGTTGAGCAAAGCCCCCCCGCCGGTCATCACGATCTCCTGGTTCATAATGTCGGCCACCAGTTCGGCCGGGGTCTTCTCCACCACCTGCCGGATGGCGTTGATGATCAAGGTAATCGGTTCTTTAAGGGCGCCGCGGATCTCTTCTGCCGTCACTACCACGTTCTTGGGAAGTCCGGTCACTTGGTCCCGGCCACGGGCTTCGCCGCGCCGTTCTTCTTCGCCGGGGAAGGGAAAAGCCGAACCCAACTCGATCTTAAGCTGTTCGGCGCTGCGTTTACCAATGGAAAGATGGTACTGTCGCCGGATGTAGCGGATGATCCCTTCGTCCATTGCATCGCCACCAACCCGGATCGACGTCCCTGCCACCACACCGCCAAGGGAAATGACCGCCACATCGGTAGTCCCCCCACCAATGTTGATCACCATGTTGCCGATAGCTTCCTGTACCGGCATTCCGGCCCCGATCGCCGCCGCCACCGGCTCCTCAATGAGATAGGCTTCCTTCGCGCCGGCCCCAAGGGTTGCCTCCAGGACCGCCCGCCGCTCGACACTGGTAATTCCGGTCGGAATACTGACGACCACCCGGGGTCTCCGCCCTAACCGCCTTTTGACCGCTTTTTGCAGGAGGTAACGGATCAGCTCTTTCGTCAACTCATAATTGGCAATTACGCCCTCCCGTAAAGGCCGGATCGCAACCAGATGCCCGGGGGTCCGCCCGATCATCTGCTCGGCTTCTTGACCAAAGGCCAGTATCTCATTACTGTTGTCTTTTTTAATTGCCACCACCGAAGGTTCCCGGAAGATAATCCCTTTTCCCTTCTCGTAAACCAAACTGTTGGCTGTTCCTAGATCCAAGCCGAGTTCTTTCGTGAAAAAGCGATCGAGAATCGGGCTCATCGGGTCACATCCTTTTCCCAACCATTACCTTTTTTGGTCCGGAGCATCGTCTTCCCCTTTCTCCTCTGCCACCGCCAGCCGGGCTCGGTCAATCAGTTTCTGTAAGGCTTTCAGCTCCGCTGCCGTCAGCCGCCGGTACCGGCCTAAGGGTAAATCACCCAACTGCAACGGGCCAATGGCGAGCCGTTCCAGCTTTAAAACGGGGTGTCCCACGGCCGCGCACATGCGACGGACTTGCCGGTTCCGTCCCTCACGCAAACCGATTTTAAGGATAGCATTCCCCGCTTTGACCTTGATTATATCCACGCTGGCCGGAAGGGTCGGCCCGTCTTCCAGGACCACTCCTTGGCGGAGCATGTTTAAGGCGCGGGCATCGGGCACGCCCCGGACCAAAGCCCGATAAACCTTTTGGATCTCGTACTTCGGGTGGGTCAGCGCATAGGCCAGCGCACCATCGTTGGTCAAAAGTAAAAGGCCGGTGGTGTTATAATCCAACCGGCCAACTGGAAACACCCGGGGAAACCCCTCCGGCAAGAGCGCGAGGACCGTCTTCCGGCCCCGCGGATCCCGGTTGCCGGTAATATACCCCGGTGGTTTGTTTAACATAAGATAAATCCGCTCCTCGTCCGGGCGGACCGGCCGCCCGGCCACCGTAACCCGGTCCCGTTCCGGATCCACCTTGACCCCCAATTCCCTGACCACTTGCCCGTTGACCGCCACCAGACCGCTGACGATCATCTCCTCGGCTTTCCGGCGGGAAGCCACGCCACAACGGGCCAGATACTTTTGGAGTCGTTCCATCGGTTCACCCCTTACTCCTTGCCTTCCTGGTACTTGGTGAGCGTAAAATGGAAACAGCTGCCTTTCCCCAGTTCGCTCTCGACCCAAACCTTACCGTCATGCCGTTCGATGATATGCTTCACGATGGACAAGCCCAGTCCGGTTCCGCCCATCTCGCGGGAACGGGCCTTGTCCACCCGGTAAAAGCGCTCAAAGATCCGGGGGATACTGTCCTTCGGAATCCCAATCCCGGTGTCACAGACGATGAATTCCTGTTCATCGCCGCGGTTGATCTCCATGACCCTAATATGCCCACCCGGCGGGGAATACTTGATGGCGTTATCAATCAGATTAACCAATACCTCCCGGATCAGATCTTCGTCGGCCCAAACGGCGGTCGGTCCCAATTCCACCGATAGGGTGATATTCTTCTCCGCCAACCGGTCCTGAAGCGTCAGCCGGACCTCCTCCACCAAGGGAGCAAGGTAAAGTTTACTCCGGTTCAATTCCGTCTGGCCCGATTCAATCCGCGAAAGATCAAGCAGGTCGGAGATCAAACGACTAAAGCGGTCCGTCTCCTGGTACATGATGGTCAGGAACCGCTTCGTCGTCTCTTTACTCTCCAGGCCCCCGTCCAGGAGGGTTTCGATAAACCCTTTGATTGATGTCAGCGGCGTCCGCAGTTCATGGGAGACGTTGGCCACAAAATCAGTCCGCATTGTCTCCAGACGGCGCATCCGCGTAAAGTCACGGACAATCGCCAGAACACCCTGGCCTTCTTCTTCCTCACCCCAACGGATCGGGATGATCTCCACTTTTACGTAGGTTTTCTGGGGCGTATCCATCTGAAACTCACGGCTCTGGGGTTGCCCAGTAACAAAAACCTGGTGGAACATTTCCACCAGTTCGAATTCGCGCCAGACCTCCCGCGGGTACTTACCCAATGCTGAACCGTGTTCAATCTGGAAGATCTTTTCCGCCGCCGGATTCAAGAAGGAGATCCGGCCACTGGAGTCGGTGGCCACCACCCCTTCCACCATGCTGAAGAGGAGGGACTCCATCTCTTCCCGCCCCTTCTTCTCCCGGGCAATCCTTTGTTCCTGCTCGTTCAGATGGTGATAAGTCTTCTTGAGAAACTTCTGGTAGGTCGCATACTGGACCTCGGGATCCAGTGCCCGCATGGTCTTCCATAGTTTTTCCAGCGGATTCAGAAAGGAACGCACAAACCAATATCCGCCGATCACAAACCACAATAAGGCAAAGGTGGAAACACCGGGGCGGTCAAAACCCATCAGCACCATCATGGCGGGCAGGAAGAGCAAGCTTATGCTGACAATAAATTGGAGACGTAAGCGGCGCATGCTTACTCCTCCCGGATCCGATAGCCAACACCGCGGACCGTCTCCAGCCAGTACGGTTGCGCCGGATTATCCTCGATCTTCTGGCGCAAACGGCGTACGTGCACATCCACCGTTCTGGTGTCACCAAAAAATTCATAACCCCAAAGGTTCTCCAAAAGATACTCGCGGGAGAAAGCTCGTCCCGGGTGTGACAACAACAAATGGAGCAGATCGAATTCTTTCGGCGTAAGCTCGATCTCGTTATCATGGACCAACACTTTATGTTGCCGAAGATCCATCTTGATCGGCCCGAGAACCAACATTTCCTTCTCTTCTACTTCCGAGAAGTTCTTGTCGGCCCGCCGTAAGACCGCCCGGATCCGTGCGATCAACTCCCGCGGCGAGAAAGGCTTGGTTACATAATCATCAGCCCCCGACTCCAACCCCAAAACACGATCGGCTTCTTCCGCTTTTGCGGTCAAGATGATGATCGGAATATCGCGGGTTAATTTATTCTGACGGGTCCGACGACAGATCTCCATCCCGTCAATCCCCGGCAACATCAGATCGAGCAGAATAATATCGGGATGTTCAGCTTGAATCTTTTCCCAACCCTCTTCTCCAGTCTGGGCCTTTGAAACCAGCCAGCCTTCCTTTTCCAGATTATAGGCAACTAATTCAATAATATTCGGCTCATCTTCAATGATCAGAACACGTTCTTTTGACACGCTACTTCCCTCCGCTTCAATAAAAAATACAAGATATGCTTAAGTCCAGTTTATAACACCTAACTTTTACTGTCAACCTTTATTGCACCTGGGCCGCCTGGCCATAGGCAATAAAAAAAGGGGTGTTCCCCCTTATTGAATCGCCGTCGTGGCCAGTTGGAACCACTTGCCCCACTCCGCCCATGCTTTTTTCAGCAGTTCATCCTTGTTCGCCTGTAACTCCTCCAAGGCTTTCCAGCGGAGACGAATGGTTTCCCCGGTGTCGGCCGGTTTTTCCTCGGCCATCACCAGGTGGCAAACGGGAGGAAAGAGCACACACCACCAGTTCCGGCCTTCCCCCTTACCCAAAACTACCCGCAGGGCCTGGTATTCCCCCGGCGGTAACACTCCGAACTCATACTGCCGGGCGGGAAAACCAAAAGTTCCGATCATCACTGTCACCGGGTAGGAAAAACCGTGCCTGGCCAGTTCCTCTTCGGCCGCTTGGACCAGCACTTCCTGGTTTTTTTTCAAGATAGACAAGGCCGTGGCCCGGTCCTCCGCTTCCGCCAAAAGCACCGCCGTTTCCTTTAGGATCCGGTCCCGAACTAATAGTTTAACCTCTTGGTCCGCCGGTTGGTCGCTGTTGGCCAGGACATGGAGGCGGATCAGATTCTCCGGACTGAAGGCGACAACCGTCTCGTCGGTCACCCACGGCGGACTTCCCGTCAAACTTAAAAGCAGACCACCAATTAAGCAAAGTATAAAGACGGTTATGATTCGTGCCTTCATCCCATTCACTCCTTTGTCCGTTCCTCACCGATGTACCGCCGGATGTTTTTTAATGCCGTTTTCTCCAAACGGGAAACCTGAGCCTGGGAGATCCCAATTTCCTCAGCAACTTCCATCTGGGTCCGTCCATCAAAGAAGCGCATCTTCAGGATCTCCTTCTCCCGGTCGTTTAAGCGGGACATGGCTTCACGAATCGAGATCCCTTCCAGCCACTGGTTGTCCAGATCCTTGTCGTCACTGATCTGGTCCATCACAAAGATGGGGTCGCCCCCGTCATGGTAGATGGGTTCGAACAAAGAGATCGGTTCCTGGATCGCATCCAGCGCAAATACGATCTCCTCCCGGTCGATGTTCAAAACAGACGCGATCTCGGCGATCGTCGGCTCTTGCCCGTTTTTACTGGTCAGCGCATCCCTGACCTGGAGCGCTTTATAGGCAATGTCCCGCAGTGAACGGCTGACCCGGATCGGATTATTATCCCGCAAGTACCGGCGGATCTCACCGATGATCATTGGTACTGCGTAAGTGGAAAACTTAACATTTTGTGACAGATCAAAATTATCAATTGCCTTCATTAAGCCGATACAACCGACTTGAAAAAGATCGTCCACATTCTCTCCCCGATTATTAAACCGTTGGATCACACTTAGTACCAGGCGGAGGTTGCCCTGGATCATTTCCTCGCGGGCTTGTTTCTCGCCGGACTTAATCTTACTCAACAGTTCTCGCATCTTCGAGTTGGTCAAAACCGGAAGTTTCGAAGTGTTAACCCCACAAATCTCAACCTTGTTTGGGATCATTTGCTCTCCCTCCACAAGCTTTCGGCCGTTCCTTACTAGGATTATTGCCATTATTTTTGCCGGATATACTTCGTATCCCCGGTTTATTAGAAAAAAAAGGTAATTGACGCCAATAAAAAAAGACCGGCCTTTACCGGTCCCTGTCCTCCTTTCCGGCCAGGCGAAAACCATAATTACGCTGGTAATAGTCCTTATACTCGCCGGAAAGAATCGCTTCCCACCATGCCTGCTGCTTTAGATACCATTTGACGGTCTGCGCCAAACCATCTTCAAAACCGATCCGGGCTTCCCACCCCAGCTCCGACCGGATCTTACCAACCGCAACACCATAGCGCCGGTCATGTCCCGGCCGGTCGGCAACAAACCGGATCAGATCCTCCGGTTTCCCGAGGAGTTTAAGAATGAGCCGCACCACTTCCAGATTGGTCCGTTCACACCGGGCACCAATGTTATAAACCGTACCCGGCTGTCCCGCCAGTAGGACCCGCTCGAGAGCTTGGCAATGGTCGGCCACATGGATCCAGTCCCGTACTTGTTGCCCATCGCCGTAGATGGGAACCGGTTCCCCCCGGACCGCGTTGATGATCGTCAACGGGATCAGTTTCTCCGGAAACTGGTAAGGCCCGTAGTTATTGGAACACCGGGTAATTATAACCGGTAGGCCATACGTTTTATAGAAAGCCATCGCCAGTAAATCAGCCCCAGCTTTGCTGGCCGCATAGGGACTGTTCGGAGCCAAAGGCGACTCCTCGGTAAATAATCCCTCCGGACCCAGAGCACCATAAACCTCATCGGTTGAGATCTGGAGAAAACGCTTTACCTCATAATGCCGGGCCAAACATAAAAGATTAAGGGTCCCGTTGATATTGGTCCGGGCAAAGACCTGCGGCGCATCAATACTCCGGTCGACATGGGATTCGGCCGCAAAGTTAATTACTGCATCGAGCCCCGCCGCAAAGTAGGGTTCCAACTTATCCCGGTCATTGATATCAGCGTGGAGGAACCGGTAACCGGGGTACGCTGTAAACCCTTCCGTATTGGCCAAATTACCGGCATAGGTCAATAGATCCACGTTGATCAGGTTCGTCTCCGGGTAACGGTGGAGGTAATGACGGATAAAATTACTACCGATAAAACCGGCCCCGCCCGTCACCAAAATACGCACCGGCTTATCCATCTTTTCGTCCCCAGTCGTAGGGAATTTTCATCCGCGTCGTCGGCGCATGCGGCGGCAGCCGGTACTCATCCGGTTCGGCATAATTATAGGGTTCGGTCGGACAGTTTAAGACCAACGCCTCATGTTCACTGATACACTTAAACCCGTGGTAGACTCCAGGCGGGATCTGGAGCAGCTTGGGATTATGCACCCCTAGAAAAAACTCTTCCACTTTTCCCCGGGTTGGCGAGTCTTCCCGGTCGTCAAACAAGGCTACTTTCATCATTCCCGTAAGAACCGCAAAATTATCGTATTGCTTCTTGTGGTAATGCCAGGCTTTAACCACTCCTGGGTAGGCAGTGGTGATGTAGACCTGCCCAAACCCCCGGAAAATTGGGTCATCACAGCGTAATATCTCCATCAACCGGCCTCTTTCATCCGGAATTACCTTTAACTCTTTGACGACCACCCCTTCAATCACAAAAACACACCCCCCTGTTCAATGCTATGCCTAAGGGAGTGTCCATCAGAACAAAAGACAAATTTCCATTAACAGCGGGAGGAGTTTACGCCTCCATCAAGAATTATAATAAAGTCCAGCATAAACTTGTTTTTTAATTTTTCTTCCCCAGTTTTTACAATGTACTATTGAACACAAAAGTCACTTCAGCACTATTCTACGGAGGGATTTTTTTATGCGTCGCCGCTTCCTTCGTATTCATAATTTTTCCGTTTTTCTACTGGCCCTTTTTTTATTATTGAGCATTTCCGAAGTCAGCCAGGCCAATGACCTCGTTTTTCAGCTCAATAACGAAGGCCTTACCATATTGAGCAACAACCAGTTTCAACTTGGCCCGGTAACCCTCTTTTTCCACCCCTGGCTCTATACCCAACTGGAACTGGAACAGAACGAAACCAGCTTTGGATTGAAAGAAGGCGGTCTTGACCTTGGGATCGGAAGTCTTCACCTGACCATAGGGCGCCAATTGAACTCCTTCGGGCCGGGGCGCTACGCCTTTCCGCTCCTTGCCCCCTTGGGGGATGGGCTGACCGCCGAAGGCCTCGACCAGATTGCCTATGCTTTTTCCACCAAACGGTTGACCTACAAAAAACTCTATGCCTGGGTCCCATTGCACGATGAATTCCGTATTTTACTGGGCCAAAGGGCCACCTATGATTTGGGTCCTTTTACCTTTGGTTTTGGCGAAACCGCCCTCGTCAAGAAGGGGGTGCCGGACTATTATTACCTGCCCATCCCCCTGGTCCCAGTCGCCGTCTATCAACTGTTCGACGACCACTATCTTGACGCAGCGGCCGGCGAAAAAGCCCTGAAAATCAGGGCCGAAGTCGATTTGACTCTCCATCTGGGGCCAAACTTTAAGCTTTACGGTGGTTACCTGATCGACGAGCGCCCCCTGCCCGCTTGGCTGGATGGTACGGCCTTTACGAAGGGGGACGCTCAAACCGGCAACCACAAACCCTGGAAGGTCGGCTACCAAGCGGGGGGCGAATGGAACCGCCCGCTCGGGATTAATGGGCTGAAGTTTTACACCGAATACACCCGCATCAACCAGTACACCTACACGACCGAAGATCCCTTTTTCACCTATACCTATAAAGGACACCTCCTGGGCGGCCCCTTGGGTCCCGACAGCGACTTGCTCAATCTGGAACTGGTCACTACCGGCAATGAGATCTGGACCTTCGCCTTAGCATACAACCGCAAACGCCAGGGGGAAGGCCGCATCGGCGACCAGTGGTCCGGCCAGCCCGGTCAGGCCGAAGTCTTTTTGACCGGTACCGTCGAGACCACGGACCAACTTGCCCTCACCGCCACCAAACGGATGGGCCTTGCCGACCAGGTCACACTGACCATGAGTTTAGCCCGGATCACCAATAACGACCATCAACCGGGGGCCGTGGCCCTCCGGCCGGAGATTACCTTCACGGCACAAATCAGCTGGTAGTGGGAAAAATAAAGAGTCTTCTTCCAACATTGGAAAAGACTCTTTTTTGTTTACCGGACTGCACAGTTTAAAGGTTAAAAGGTGATTTAACTCTTTTGTTCCCGCAATATATCCATTTTTATTTGCGTTGTTGATATCTCCGGGGTTCTTGGCAAATAGATAACTTCGCAATATTCTTTCAGATAATCAAATTTACCCTCCCAATCATCACCAATTACAAAAACATCAATATTGTACTTCTGAATATCCGAGATTTTCTGTTCCCATGATTCCTCAGGGATAACCAGGTCTACATAGCGAATGGCCTCCAATAACTGCTTTCTTTGTTCATAAGTAAAGTATGACTTTTTATGTTTTTCCTTCCAGTTAAATTCATCGGTTGATAATGCCACAACCAAATAATCGCCCAATTCTTTGGCCCTCTTCAATAGATTTATATGTCCATAATGTAATAGATCAAAAGTTCCGTAGGTGATCACTCTTTTCATGAAAATTTGCTCCCGCTCAAATTATTTAAAATATCCTCGACATCTTTCGTTGATGCCTGACCGTTTATTTATCGACAAGGTGGCTAGTGCTTTCAACCAGTTCACGCTTTTGGTATTGCTTAATATATTCCCGGAAAAAGGCGAACATGACACCGGCAAAGAGCCCCAAAACTCCGGCAATAGCCGTGTTCTTGGCTACGGAAGGAGAATACTTGTGTTCCGGGAAGACCGGCGGTTCAATTGTGACAAATGTAAAATTTCGCTCGATTTCAACTTCCCGGCGAATATCATCCAAAATCCCGTATGCCTTGGTATAATTAACTTTCGCCGCAGCATGTTCAGCCACCAGTTTTTCATATTCGGCTATACTTTCGGGGGAAACTGTCAATTGTCCTTTGTAATCAAGATAATATTGATCCGAAATGGCTAAATTTTGGGGAAGGGTAACCAGGTTATTTCGCTTTTGGAAATCAGCCAGCGCCTTATTTATCTGCTCAAACACTTCTTTATTTCGATTGAAATTTCCCTCCGCGACCCTTAGCCTGTTCATGGTATAAACCTTAATCCGTTCTGCAACTTGATCATGGTATGTATTTTTAACCAGACTTAGAAGTTCATAAGATGTTTCGGGATCATCCCAGATGATTTGCATCCGGATGTTTTTCGCCTCTGTAGCGCTGATCGTTAATGCACTCCGCAATTCATCAATTTTTCCTTGGTCCGTCTCCATTCCCGCCTTTTCCAAAATGCCTTTTAAAAAATGATTTGAAAGAATCACATCTCTGACCATTTGAACTTGGCCAAAATTAGTAGCAAACATTCCTTCGGCCTCGAGGGTGAATAAGGTATAACACCGGTATTTCTTCGGGATAAAGAAATATGTAACACTACCAGCAACAATAACCGTAATCAGAAAGATAACGGCAATTAACTTCCAAGATTCCTTTAAAATAAGCAAGATATCCATCAAACTAATTTCATCTTCATACTCATAGTGAAATTGGGGTTGAACTATCTGACTCATGTTTTTCATCACTTCCCTTTCTTAATTATTCCCATTTTTTGGTGAGTTTCTACTCGAAAATCTTCCGGCCGAGCCCCAAAGCCAAATTTATGCAAAATTGCCTGCACTATTCTTCTTGAAGCATTACCATCGCCATACGGATTTACCGCTTGCGCCATGGTTTCATACGTATTTTTATCAGTCAAAAGTTGATAAGCCATATTATAAATATCATCCTCGTTGACTCCGGCCAATTTTACCGTCCCAGCCTCTACGGCCTCCGGTCTTTCCGTTTCGGTCCGTAGTACTAGGACAGGCTTGCCTAAAGACGGGGCTTCCTCCTGTAATCCTCCGGAATCGGTCATAACCAAATAACTTTTATACATCAGATTGTGCATATCCTGCACATCAATGGGGTCAATTAAAAGCACCCGCTTTATTCCTCCGAGAATGGAATTCACTGTTTCCCTAACCGCCGGATTCAAATGTACAGGGTAAATAACAACCAGATCTTCAAAATTCTCGACCAGCCTTTTTACTGCTCTACAAATATTCCCGAGGCGCTCTCCTAAATTCTCCCTTCGATGAGCAGTCAGTAAGATATGTTTTCCATTACCAAAATCAATCTCCTTCAGCTGCGGATCTTTAAAAACATAATTTGTGTCAACCGTATACTTTAAGGCGTCGATTACTGTATTCCCAGTTACATAAATACCTTCTTTTACATTTTCTTTGATGAGGTTTTCTTTATTTCGAAGCGTCGGGGCAAAGTGGATTTCAGCTATCTTACCGGTAAGAACTCTATTAATCTCCTCCGGATATGGAGAATATTTATCGTACGTACGCAGTCCTGCCTCTACATGTCCGACCGGTATTTTATTATAAAAGGCCGCCAAAGCCCCGGCAAAAGTCGTCGAAGTATCGCCATGAACCAGCACCAAATCAGGTT
The DNA here is from genome assembly GCF_013664685.1 of Capillibacterium thermochitinicola. Classification (NCBI taxonomy): domain Bacteria; kingdom Bacillati; phylum Bacillota; genus Capillibacterium; species Capillibacterium thermochitinicola. The sequence continues at coordinate 722 of NZ_JAAKDE010000001.1, read as the reverse complement.
TTAATCCATTGATCACTTGGTACAAACCTTCCAAAGCCTTGGTGATGATGGTAACTAAATCTTGCCTTTGTTCCATAATATTTAAGTCATAATCCGGTTTTATCTCAAAGATCTCTAGAACCTGGTCCAGCATTTCCCTATGCTGAGCAGTAATACAAACATAACTCTCAATCTTATCTTCTTTTTCCATTTCCTTGACCAGTGGCGCCATTTTTATTGCTTCCGGCCTCGTTCCAAAGATACTTAATACTTTTATTTTTTCCATAACCTAGCACCCTCATTTTAGAAACTGCGAACTTAATTAGGGCTTACTGAAAAACGCAAGCAGGAACAGAAAAGAAGAACTTTGACAACCGAAAAGGCGACCGCCAAAAATGGGTAAAAAGAAGCCGGAGCTTTCGTTCTAAGTTCATTACCAAGAATTGTAGATGGATCACAGTTTCGCTGGTTACCTGAAGCCTAGCCATAATACGGCCCAACCCATACCGGCGTTTTCCTACACCAAATCTACCTTCAATAGCGTTACGGATTCGACTATCCATTCGTTCCAGTCTTTTCTGGGCTTTTAGTTGCTTGATCTTAGGGCGTCCCAGCCGCGGTCCACTTAACCGAATGCCTCTTTGTTTGCAATATTCAAGATTAGCCCGGGTTCGAAAGATGGCATCAGCATGAACGACTCTGGGATAGTGCCCTGTACGCCAACGAAAGGTTTCAATAGCTTC